>NZ_JBFRVF010000010.1:0-158724 GCF_041475025.1 Vibrio sp. 10N.222.49.C12
CGCCATGCTCGGCGCACAACTAAAAATCCAGTGCCTTGTCGACACTGGATTTTTTTATGTGCATGTGACTAGCGGTGAGCAAGCAACATGGTAGAATGCAGCCATTAATCTTATCCTCATATAAGATTGTTGAACCTTTCCATCGCTATTTAGCCAAATCATACCGAGAAACTTATGCCATTTTCCAAGCTTGGATTAAGCTCACCTATTGTTAAAGCCGTTGCAAAACAAGGCTATGAAAAGCCAACCTCTATTCAAGAAAAAGCAATTCCGATTGTTCTTTCTGGTAAGAACCTTATTGCTGCAGCACAAACAGGTACAGGTAAAACTGCGAGCTTTGTTCTCCCTATCTTAGAAATGCTAAGCAAAGGTGAAACGCAGCGTAAAAAACGTATCCGCGCAGTTATCCTGACACCAACGCGTGAGCTGGCAGTTCAGGTTGAACAGAACATCACTAAGTACGCGAAGTTCCTAAACCTAACATCACTAGCGATGTACGGTGGTGTGTCTTACCAACACCAGAAAGATCGTCTTATTGAAGGCGTGGATATTCTTGTGGCAACACCAGGTCGTTTGATCGACATGTACGGACAACGTGCCGTTCACTTTGATGAAGTGGAAGTTCTGGTTCTAGATGAAGCTGACCGCATGCTAGACATGGGTTTCATTGAAGACATCAACAAGATCATCGCGCGTCTACCACAAGACATCCAAAATCTACTGTTCTCAGCAACGCTTTCAACGCCAGTGCGCGCGCTAGCGAAAAGTGCTATCAGCGAAGCGGAAGAGATTTCGATTGCCAAGACAGATGCGTCTAAAGCGAACATTGAGCAATGGTTAGTTACCGTAGATAAAGACCGTAAGTCAGCACTATTGAGCCACATGATTACCGAAGGCAACTGGGACCAAGCGCTTATCTTTATCGAAACCAAGCACGGCGCGGCTAAGTTGGTTGCTCAACTTGAGAAACGTGGTATTCAAGCGGAAGCTTTCCACAGTGGACGTAGCCAAGCGATTCGTGAAAAAATCTTGGCTGACTTTAAGAAAGGTCGCCTAAAATACTTAGTCGCGACGGGTGTTGCTGCTCGTGGTATCGATATCGACAACCTAAGCCGCGTAGTAAACTACGACATGCCATTCCCAGCAGATGATTATGTTCACCGTATTGGTCGTACAGGCCGTGCTGATGCATCTGGTGAAGCGATCTCTTTCCTATCGAAAGATAACTTCAAAAACCTGTGCATTATTGAAAAGCGTCTGGGTCACTTGATTGAACGTCGCGTTGTTGAAGGTTTCGAACCACGCAAAGAAGTGCCAATCTCAGTATTGAACTTCGTTCCTAAGAAGAAAAGAGAACAGCAACAAGACTAAGTAATTTCAGCGACAGAAAATGCAAAGTTGCATTAACCAAAAGAAAAGTCGCATTAGCCAAAATGAAAATAAAACGAAGCCCTATGCGGCTTCGTTTTGTTCTTTGATACACAGATAAAACAGAGGTATGAGATGATTACTCCTATCGCAACGAGATTAACCCGCGGGCAAGACCTAAAGCTTGAGATCCAGAGGCTAGTGACAGCGCACAATATCTCCGCGGGCTCTATTGCGTCTTGTGTCGGATGTGTTTCTCAACTCAATATTCGCTTAGCTAATGCCAACAACACCAAGCTAGTTCAAGCTCCGTTCGAAATAGTCTCGGTGATGGCAACGCTAACCCCAAACCACCAGCATATTCATATCTCCGTTGCTGATGAGAATGGCAATGTAATTGGTGGGCATTTGCTTGAAGGGACGATTATCGCGACCACGGCTGAATTGATTGTTCACCGCTACGATACCTTGACCTTCAACAGAGAGCATGACGATTCGACGGGTTACACTGAACTTACTATCAGCAATAGCAAATAACTGATTTACCCATAGCAACACCAAACGCCCCATACAAAGCGATACTACCAAACAGCAATTAGGAAACACGATGGCTCCAAACTCCGCAGATTCCGTTATCGTTCTCGATTTCGAGACCACAGGCTTATCACCAAATATGGGCGACCGAGCGATTGAGATCGGTGCGGTTAAACTCGTTAACGGCGAAGTCGTCGACACCTTCCAGCAGCTCATGAACCCGGGATTTCGTGTGAGTGGATTCATTGAAGGTTATACCGGAATCAGTAACCGTATGTTAAGCACAGCGGCCAGTTGTAGTGAAGTGATGGATGAGTTTGCAGACTTCATTCAAGACAGCCAACTTGTCGCTCACAATGCCTCATTTGATAAGCGCTTTCTTGATGCGGAATTAGATAATATTGGTCGCGATTACAATGGACAGTTCGCTTGCTCAATGTTGATAGCTCGTCGTCTAATCCAAGACGCACCAACTCATAAGCTAGGCGACCTTGTGCGTTTCAAAAATATCGACAACGACGGTACTTTCCACAGAGCGTTAGCCGATTCAGAAATGACAGCAAGGTTGTGGTTATTAATGATCGATGAGCTGCAGAGTGACCACGGTATTCAACAGCCGAGCTTCCAATTGATGCAGAAAATATCGAAGACAGCCAAAGGTTCGATTCCAAAACTACTGATGAGCAACAGGGGTTAGGTTCCGAAATTCACCTTAAAGTGGGATGAAAGGCTAGCTCGACAATAACCGCTAGCCTTTAAAAGGGACGCTCTACTCTTGCAATGACTTCAACGTTCCTTTGAGGCTTTCTAATTCATTCATAAAATACGCCCACTGCTTGTTACTGCTGGTCGCGGCGATATCTACTAAAAACTTGGCTGATGTTTCCATATTTTGGTTGAGTTGTGACTCAAGTTCATCAGGATAATAAGCTTCATTGTTTAAAAGCAACTTCATGATAATCGGCTGAGCAATATGCAGATCGCTCTTCTTTGCCATCAGCGTCGTTAGCTCTTGATAGGTGTTGTTTTGATATTGTCGCCAACTGCTATTGGTATTTACCCACTCTTTAGACCAAGCCAAAATAATCTGTTTTTGTTCTTTCGATACTGAACCCAACCACCGTTCTGCACGCTCTTCTATTCTGCTTCGGTATCGCTCTCTCGAATCGTCATCGTTCAACGACAACCTTTCTTCATAATAGTCTTGCTGCTTTTCACGAAAGTTCTTTAAAAACTCCCTGTCTTGTTTAGGGCTAAGCTGCATACTCAAGGCGTAAATATCTGGAGCGAACTTATTGACGATTGAGCGAATATGCTCTTTCGTTTCTTCACTTTGGCCAACAATAAAAGCGGGATTCATATCCGACCGTTCTACGTTTTGAATCGCTTCTAATTGCGAAATATACAGAGGTAGCTGAGTTTCTTTATGCCATTTCTGTAATATATCTAATCGCTCTTCAAGCTCTGATTCTTGGCTATTTGAGAGGGAAACAAAATCTTCTATATAGCTAACGACAAACCAACCTATATTGTTATAGGCGAACTTGGTCCCGCACCCAGTAAATAGAAAACAGATCACTAAAACTAACCACCGGCACTTTCTCATTCTACCCTCTCACGACATTCAACAAAGCCACAAACCGATTAACTCATCCCTTTAAGGTTAGCCCAGTTTTTATAACGCTAATTCTAGCTCTTATAAAAGTAGTCTTAATAAACAGTGGTCGTAAAAACTTTGAGATAAATTGAGACCCAAACTTGCTAATCTAGCTATTTAGGCAAATGATTAAACTAAAAATGATTAATGGCAGTGATGTAACTTGATTTTATTACTCATTTGACGTGATACGAGCCCTATAAATGAGTTGGGTTGACGTATTTAAAATGATTGATATTTGGGAGGGAAGCTATGGCCGCTATTCCTGATCATCCAAGCGATTTAGAATATGAGCTTTGTTATTTTGATGATGGTTCAATAACCACAATCACGATATTCGTTCACAATCGACAGGAAGCGATGACTTGGTATCTTAGCAAAGGAAAACATATCAACGATCTTTATTCGATAAGACCCGATGAATAATGCTTTGGTATAGAGGACTAGGTCGATAAACCTAAGATAAGAAACTTAAGTGGCATTTTGTGGAACACCCTTTACTGCAATGCCATTAATTAGCAATGTCGTTAATTAGACATATCGCAGCAAAGGGATTCAGTCTCGAATTACTTCAGGATTCGGGCGCGGAATTGACGACCCTTCATTTTACCTGATTCGATTTTGTTCAGTGCTTTTTTAGCCACAGATCTTTCTACCGCTACGTAAGCACGCATTGCAAACAGATTGATCTTACCTACTGATTTACCATCAATGCCGCCTTGGCCCGTCAGTGCGCCAAGAATATCACCAGCACGAAGCTTAGCTTTCTTACCGCCATCAATTTGGATGGTAACCATGTTTGAGTAGTACGGCTTAGCAATTGGTTTTGCTGGCAGTTCAGATGGCTCGATTGGCATGTCCATGTACTCATCAATTTGAGCAACACGGTACATCTCTTTTTCGCTAAAGAAGCTGATCGCTACGCCTTTGCTTCCTGCACGGCCAGTACGACCAATACGGTGTACGTGAACTTCAGGGTCGCGAGACAATTCAAAGTTGAACACAGCATCTAGGTTATCAACATCAAGACCGCGAGCCGCAACGTCTGTCGCCACTAGAATCGAGATGGTTTTGTTTGAGAACTGAACCAAAGCTTGGTCACGTTCACGCTGTTCCATGTCACCATGAAGTTCGATAACACTGAAACCGCGGTGGCTTAGCTCATCGTTTACGTTCTGCACTTCTTTCTTAGTGTTACAGAACACAACCGCAGACTCCGGTTGGTGATGCAACAACAGCAGCTCTAGAGCGTCATCACGAGCTTCAGAACCTTCTAACTTGTAGAAGTGTTGTTGGATGCTTGAGTGATCGTGTGTTGATTCAACCTTCACCATTTCTGGATTGCGCATAATGCGGTCTGCAACAGATTTGATCTGTTTAGGGAAAGTCGCACTGAATAGCAGAGTTTGGCGTTCTTTTGGCGCCGCTTCAATCACAGCATCCAAAGCGTCTTGGAAACCCATCTCTAGCATGCGATCCGCTTCATCTAACACAAGTGTGTTCAGCTCAGACAGGTCAATGCGGCCTTTCTCTAGGTGATCAAGAATACGACCAGGTGTGCCTACAAGAATGTGTGCGCCATGCTCTAGTGAACCAATCTGTGGGCCCATTGGCATACCGCCACATAGTGTCAGCACTTTAATGTTGTGAATACCACGAGCAAGAGTACGAATCTCTTTTGCTACTTGGTCTGCAAGCTCACGAGTCGGACATAACACTAAAGACTGAACACGGAAACGCTTAACGCGTAGGTTCTGCAGCACGCCTAAACCGAAAGCAGCTGTTTTACCTGAACCCGTTTTACCCTGACCGATAACGTCCTTGCCATTTAGGATAGTAGGAAGACTTAACGCTTGGATCGGCGTCATTTCAGTATAACCAAGAGAATCTAACGTATTTAGAAGCTCTGGTTTAAGGGCGATTGAAGAGAATTTTGAAGTGCTCAATGGAAATATCCAACTGGTGAAAAACAGAGTGCATTATGAGTGTTTTTGAAAATTATTCCACCTTAATCACAGTTTTGGAGAAACATGTTAGGCGAACACAAAAAAGCCAGCTTACTTAGCTGGCTTTAACTTCTATACGAATTGCTTTCTATGGCACACCGTGACCTTTAGATGCCACCCATACGCGATACCACTGTTCGCGCGTCAGCTCGATTTTCAGTGCATCAACGGCCGTCTTCACACGCTCAATCTTACCAGAACCAATAATTGCAATTGGACTAGATGGTAAACGACGAACCCAAGCGTAAATCACTTGATCAATGCTGTCTGCACCGACTTCTTGACGAATCGCCTCTAGCTCATCACGAACGCGAACCGCTTGCGCTGAATCACCACTGAAGATGCTACCACCACCGAGACAAGACCACGCCATCGGGCGAATGCGGTTCATCTGCAGTTGATCTAGCGTGCCATCATGAGCCACTTCGAAGTTCAATGGGTTGATTTCAACTTGGTTGGTCACTAACGGCTTACCGAGTCGAGATTGAAGCAGTTCGAACTGACGCGGTGAAAAGTTAGAAACACCGAAGTGCTTAACTTTACCTACTTTGTGTAGCTCTGCGAACGCTTCTGCTACTTCATCGGCATCCATTAAAACGTCTGGGCGGTGAATCAACAATACATCGATATCGTTAACACCTAAGTGCTCTAATGAGTTATTTACTGATTGGTAAATATGCTGCGCGCTGGTGTCATAGTGATTGATCTTACGATCTGGAGTGTGGTCACCACATAGGTTGATATCGCACTTGGTGACGATTTGAATATCATCACGAAGGCTTGGTTCAAGCGCTAAAGCCTCACCAAACAACTTTTCACATTGGTAGTTACCGTAAATATCCGCGTGATCAACAGTTGTGATGCCAAGATCAATATGTTGCTTCAGGAAAGTCAGGCGTTGTTGCGGGGTCATGCCCCACTCTGCTGTACGCCAGTATCCTTGCACCAACTCAGAAAGTTCTGGGCCTTGTGGCGCTATCGTTACTCTTGCAACCATGGGTTGTCTCCTTTATCAATACTGAACGTATCCTAATCTCGTTTTACCGAAGGCTCAACGTATAACAAATGGCAAAGCTAAACGCTTATTAAAAATGTGAGAGCCGCAGAAAAACGAACACTTAAATGAATTATAACTTGCTGTCTGCCCGCGAGCCGTTCTCCTGAAAGGCTTGTTTAGCCTAATAAATAACGAAACTATCTATAAATTTGAGCAATTAAAAACGATTAAGTTCAACCGTTAAGTTGTCACCATCACTCTGTAACTGAATCCAAGGAGAAGTAGAGCTAGAAGAAGATAAGCTAGGCACATTCCACACACTCAGTTGCTCTGCTGAACCGTGAGGCGCGTTGATGAATTCGACCAGCTGTTTATCCACCTTATCGAAACCAACACCTTCATTTCGAGCTTGTTCGAGTTGAGCTGTAACATCGAATTCATCTTCACCAATACGAATTGAACTGAGAGCAAAGCCATCTTGGCGAAGGTATGCCTGAAGCTTTGTGTAACTTAGGTCCGAATATGGCAGGTTTAAGCGAACCGTTTCGACACTTGAGTCCCCCAACTCCAGTTCAACATACACATCCAGGTCGTAATATTGGGTTAAGTCACTGCACAACAAAGTACCTTCGATCTCACCACAATCCATCAACTCGATATCATTAATATAGTTTTGAGAATTCGGCAGACTTGGGTTGCTGTTAAATACTGTTCTTAGCCACCAGCTTTCGGTTGCTTGCGCTGAAAATGAAATAGCATTGAGGGACAGCATTAGAGGCAAGATTAGAACTTGAAAGATTTTCATCGACTGGGCTTATTTAGCGCTATATGAAGTGTCCATTATACGTGACCAAACGACAAACAACTGCTCGAGTCGCAAATTTTAGGCGAAAAAAAACGGGCATACATGCCCGCTAGATAATTTCATCACCGAATAACGTAATCCGTCACGTTGAGAACCATTACGAAAGAGAGAATATCACTCTCCCACAACAGTTACAACATGACATACCCATTACTTGTAGCCACCTTCAATAGCAGGCTCTTCAAGCGACAATCTGACTTTGTTACGTTGAATAGCTTCTGGCGGCAAGCTGATGAAGCCGTATTGGTTCAAAACGACTTGATGATCTTGTGACAAGGTAAGCCCAACAAAGAACTCCTCTTGTTCCGTAAAGCCTTTGCGATGCGCTGGAATATTCAAGTACATGTAATAAACCGTTGCTAACGGGTAACGACCAGAGAGGATCGTTTCTTTGTTTAGGTCGTAGTTCACACCTAGGTTATCAACCACGCTCAACCATTTCACATCAGAGATCTGATCTGAGTAAACGGTGTAACCAATGGCGGCATCTTCGTCTTCAATCTTATTAATCAGATCAGGTAAATCCGCTAAGAACTGAGTATTCGCATATTCCCCGTCAGTTCCACATTCGACCCAATTTGAAAAGGTAGTATGGCCTTTCAGGTTGTGATCAATGGCAAAGGGCAACATATGAGTATCTAGGCTTTCACCGTTACGAATATCACTACTTGCTGACCATTTTGGATGTTTAGGATCGTTAGAACAACCAAACACATCAATTAATTCAGCGACGGTGATTGATGTCGCAGGGTTATTTTCATTGGCTAGAATCGCAATCACGTCAGCGGTAAACATCAGCTCTGTTGGCCTATAACCGTAACGCATATCAAACCTAGCCATCTCTTTGTCAGTCCACTTTTTGGAAGTGATACCAACACGCGAGCGCTGCATGATCATCTGTTCTGGGACGCTGTCACTCAACAAGATTTCTAAGTCGATCTCTTGGCTCTTAAGCAGATCTTCTACAAGCCCCTGCATATTCGGCTCAATCGCGACCAAACCAATGTCACTGGCATCATTCGCGAACGTCGATGCAGAGAACAACATAGGTACAGCAGCAAGCAGTAAGCCCGATTTATTCGATAGACGTTTCATTACTGGCCTCCTACTGGATCAATCGACGTTTTAGACTCAACATCGCTATGACTATCGAGCTGCATTTCTGAAGTGAAGATGTTCCAAGATGGGTTCACTTCCATGTTCTCTGTTTTTAATACTGCAATGGTTCTACGCTTACGCTTGTGAAGGTGCTGAGTTAAGCTGGTTATCTGAGTAAACTCTTGTTCGAAGATACGCTCACCATTGATGCCTCTATCAATTAATGCGTCTCGAATCACGCCCGTTCTTTTCTTGGCCAATGCTTTGTTATACACGTTTGTACCTTCAGCACTGGTATCTCCGACCAAGGTAACCGAAGCATCAGGCTGCTCTCCTAGTAAACGCACCAACTCATTTAATACAGCGGTATGATCAGGTTTAAGGTCATACTTATCAAAATCAAATGCCACACTTAATACTTCAACGTCTTCGACAATTTTCCAATTGGCACACCCTTTAATGTCTACCGTTACACCTTCTGGCGTATCGGCACATAGATCTCGCTGGTTAATCACACCATCTCGGTCATTATCCGCTAAGTCATCAATTTGGTGGCGTGTCATTGTCGTATCAGGCGTTTCTGCACATCCTATTAGCAAGATAGAGCTAAGTAGCGCTAGTTTAAAATATCTCATTACTTATTCTCCCCTTGCCACTCTTCTGGATGTTCAATCCTCAACGCATACGTCAACATACCCATCGCATTTAACACTCGATAAGCCGCTAACGTTTGATCATATTCAGTGCTGATGAAGTTTCTTCGAGCCAAAAACACTTCTACTTTTGCATCCAGTACATCAAGAAGGCTTCGTCTGCCAACATTGAATTGCTGGATATAGCCAAGCTCTGCAATTTTCGCTGCATCAACATTCTGTTGAAGTAAGGATTTTTGCTGCTCAAGCATTTTGTAAGCGTTCCAAGCCAGTTGTGTACCTTCTCGAACCTCACGCTCTGTTCGTAATCGGATCGCCCTTGCCTCTTCCACTCGCCAAGCTGACGATTCAACCCTGGAGTCGGTAGAGAAGCCATTAAACAGGTCATAATCCATCGTCAACATGATACGTGCATCTTCATCGACACCGCCTGGCGGGTTAGATACGTTGTCATTCTTATTGGCATGAAGCTCAAGTTTTAGTTCTGGGTAGTAATCCCCTTTCTCGCGGCGCATCTCTTTACGAGCCGCGTCGATATCAAGCAAAGAGGCTTTGATTTCAGGGTGATTCTCGACAGCTTGTTCAAGTGCGACCTGTGCTGAGCTTGGTAATAGAGCGTAATCAAACCGGGGGTAAACCAAGTTCACCGCAGGTTTGCCAACCAAGCGTAGATACTGAGTTTGCAAATCAAACAGGTTGTTCTGAGCGGCGATAAGTGAAGACTGCGCGGTCGCGACACGGGCGGAGATTTGAGCCAGATCCGAGTTGCTACTCAAGCCTTTGCTCTTTTTATCTTGGATATCTTGATAGATCTCTTGGTGCTCTTTTACATTACGCTTAGACAATTCAAGTAGCGTCTCTGCTTTTAGGATATCGAGGTAATTTCTCACCACATCTAACGATACGTTTTCAGCTCGCGAAATCAGAGTTAGACGCTCAGCTTCTGCTTCGAACGTCAGTCGATCGACATTCGATGTGGTTTTAAAACCATCAAATAGTAACTGGGATACTTTAACGCCAATTTCCGTTCTCGTTAGGCCTCGATCATCGGTATCAAGTTTGCTACCACTGTTGTAGCGCGTTTCTTCATAACCTGCTGCCGCGTACAAGTTCACTTGTGGCATATACAAACCACTCGCAGCGTCTCCGTCTCTGACCACCGATTGGTATCGGGAGTATTGCGCCAATATCTCTGGGCTATAGTCGATGGCAAAGGCCACGGACTCTTCTAATGAAGCTGCTTGAGACAGCCCACTCATTAGCAAGCAAGAAGAGAGTAAGAATTTTGAATGCATTACACTTCCTTTTATATTTATGCTTTAACCCACTTCATCGTTCACGAAGTGAGTTTTCCTTAGCTCGTAAAATAGGTTTTAACCAATAACTCAATACTGTTTTCTCTCCGGTTAATATATCGACCGCGACTTGCATCCCTGGGATAATGCTAAAGGCAGAGTTTTGTTGCTGGTCTTCGTTTAACTGAATATGGGCACGATAATAGGCGTTTCCGTCTTCCGTTTGTAAGGCGTCGGCACTCACGTAAATCACCTCACCTTTAAGTCCGCCGTAAATGACGAAATCATAGGCCGTGAATTTAACTGTCGCACCTAACCCGTTATGAACAAACGCAATATCTTGTGGAGAGATTCTCGCTTCAACAATCAGGTCACTGTTTGATGGAATGATCTCAATAATCGGTTCGCCTGGACGAACAACACCACCAATAGTACGCACAAAGACCTCTTTAACTGTTCCGTCAACTGGCGCTAAGATTTGTGTTCGCTTCAGTTGGTCGGCGATCGCTTGTTGGCTTTCATTCAATTGCGCTATTTTGCTGGCAACTTCGTTCAGTTGGCCTTGTACTTTGGCACGAAAATCTAACGCGATGCTGCGGTGGTCGGCTATCGATTCTGAGTAAGCCGCTATCTGTTTCTGAGCCGCCACTTTCGAGCTGGCAATATCACCTTTCAGTTTGACCACATCACGGTTCAACTTCAGTAGTTCAACTTCAGCAACAGCACCACTCGCCACCACGTCTTTGAGCATGTTGCGTTCACGAATCACAATCTCGAGGCTGCTTTCAAGAGTCTGAATATTATTGAGCGTATCGACACGTGCTTGGTCTTGTTGCTCAATGCGAAGTGCCGCCTCTTCCAGTTCCGATTTCAACTGACCTAAACGTTCTCGATAGTTGGCTTTAGCGTTCATTAATGCCGGATGGCTCGATACATCGATGACAATATCTTGTGGCACCAAGACAACTCGTTCAAACCACTGTTTTGCATCGTTATTTAAAACAACGGTCGACAGCTCTGCTTTCAATCTTAATTGTTGGGCCAGTAAGGTATCCGCTTGTTGAGCCGACTCTAAAAAAGCCGCTTTAAAACGAGTGTCTTCGAGCTTAGCCAAGGGCTGTCCTTTCACTACTGATTGACCTTGTCGCACCATGATCTCTTGAACTAGACCGCCTTCTAAGCTCTGAATGGTTTGTACAGAAAGGCTAGGAACGACTTTGCCCTCGCCGATAACCACTTCTTCCAATGTTGCCCATGACGCCCAGCCGATAATTGAGACAATGAGTAGAGCACTTAGCCAAATCAACTTACGAGAGCGGAATGCTAAGTGGTTGTTGGTCCATTGAATATCATTACTCATGACGACCTCCCTTCACCACAGATACCGTCTTAAACCGGCTCGTACCTTTAGGTACACTTTTCTTCTGTAAAGAGAGAATTTCTTTAGGTTCACCTTCTGCCACGATTTGACCTTTATCCAATACAATCACTCGATCACACATCATCAAGAATGAAGATTTATGGGAGCTGATCAGCATTGAGGTTTCTCTCGGCATACTTTGAAGTGCATTAAAGAACTGAATCTCGGCCTTCTTGTCTAGCGCGCTGGTGGGCTCATCCATGATCAATAACTTTGGACAACGATACAGAGCTCTCGCAATGGCAACGGCTTGGCGCTGACCACCAGAAAGTAACCGACCACCCTCACCGACAGGTGTTTCAAGGCCATTGCTTAGGCGCCCCATGTAACCATTCAAACCCGACTGTTGAAGAGCTTGTCTTAGCTTTTCTTCATCAACGTTGGTCGCACCAAGCGTAACGTTGTCGTAAACACTGCCAAAAATAAGATTAGTGGTTTGCCCTACCCAACCCATGCCACTACGCAGAACGCTGGTTGGCCATAATTGCCCATCGATTTCTTGATAGAAAGCTTGTCCTGTTGTTGGCAAATACTGGCGCGCAACAATCGATAGTAGAGTTGTTTTACCCGCGCCTGCCGCACCGACAAGACCAACTCGCTCACCCGGTTTGATCTCTAGGGAAATCTCCTTTAATGCAGGACTTTGAGTCTCTGGATAAGTAAAAGTCACTTCATCTAACCTAACCCCACCATCAAAGTCTCCTTTGTCGATAACTTGGTGTTTGGACTCTTCCTGAGGTAGCTCCATAATCTGATTCAGCCCTTCAACGGCCGAACGTGTTTGCTGGAACCTCAGCAATAGAAGAGAAAGCTGGTTCACCGAACTTGCAGCGCGCCCACTCAACATCACAACGGCTATCAAACCACCCATACTCAGCAAGCCTTCAGAGATCTGATGCACGCCGAAGATGATCAGAGTGATGGTAACGATCTGCTGACTGGACTGAATAGAGTGCGTCACGATATTGGAGTAATGACGAGATTGAGTCTGCCATTGAGAGAGCGACGAAATCGTCTGTTCCCAACGCTTCTGGGTAATACCCTCAGCATTGTTTTGCTTGATATCCGGAAGGGTTGTTAAGCAATCAAACAGCTGGGCTTGTCTTTGTGTCGAGAGACGTGCGGTTTCATCGAATGTTTTCTCGACCTTGCCTTTCATCGCGATGCTCAGCACAATCAAAACAAGCATGATCGCGACAGGTATGAACATCATTGCGCCACCGAGCCAGCCGATAAGCAGTAGGAATAACAAAGTGAATGGCAGATCGACTAAAGTGACTAACGAGATAGAAGTGAAGAAATCTTTCACGCTATCGAAGTCTTGAAGCTGTCTGGCAAATGCGCCTACCGATTGAGGTCGATTTTCGAGCTTCATACCAAGGACTTTCGAGAACAGCTGAGAAGACAACTTGTTATCAATATAGCGCCCAGCCATATCAGTCACAGAGCTTCGTGAGCTTCTCAATACCCAATCAAAAATAACAACGATACCAACGCCTGCTGCTAATACCCAAAGCGTGTTAAACGCTTGGTTTGGCACAACACGGTCGTACACATTCATGGTAAATAACGGAACCACTAGCGCAAGCACGTTGATCAAGAACGAAGCGATAAACAGATCGCGATACCAAGGCTTCACTTCTTTGACCACCCGCCACAACCAACGGGTGTTGGATTTACTGTCATTGCGCTCATGTGCCTGAACACGGGCGTCATCAAGCGCTTGAGCACCCACTTGCCAAACAAATGCATCCACTTTAATGACTAAGTCTTTAAGGAGAATTTGTTGGCTTAAGTTGGATTCACAATTCAATACTTGAAAGTCGCCAACGGAGCTTTGGGTTACGACAAGAGGAGACCCTGTCGCGGACTCAACAGCAACAACAGGGAACTGACATTGATTCAATAATTCTTTTTTAACGTGGCTCAGCGTTAACCCCGATTTCTCAATGGCTCTTGGGAAAAGGGATTCATTGAGCCTGCCTTCATTTAAAGGTAGGCCAGACACTATTTTGGAAGGGTGACTGCGAACATTAAAATGCTCACACAACCACTCAACACAAGCTAGCCAGCTGTCTTTTTGTTCTACCAATCTAAACTTCCTTTTATAGACTGTACATCTAACTTACAGCGTTAAATTATTGTCTTCTATCATTTTTTGTAAAATTTGTGCTTCTAATGCACTGCTACTGTCACCTTGATACAGATCGTCGTACGTGACATCAGCTAGCAAGATGTTTTGTTGAACGTCTTCGTCACCATTAGGTTTAATAGAAATGGTCACACCTTCACCAGATTCTTCTAAATCTAGATATTGTGTTGCCCCTAGCCCTGTATTAAGCCCTAGGCTTCCCAAAATACCCGAGAGGTCAATTGCATCAGTGTCTGGAGACGCATCAAAATCTTGAATCACATCGTAGCTTGGTGCTTCTGCACTCCCTAAGCCTGAAGATGCGAACACAAAATTGTCAGAGCCTGTACCGCCAATCAACAGATCGTTATCATCTGTCGCGGTAATCGTAGAATCCCCTTCAGCGACAAACTCAATCGATACGGTTTGGGGTAACCCGACCGCTTGGTTATTGCCTATCTCTGCAGACGGCTCTATCGTTAGGTCAAATTGATCACCACTGTTGTAGCCCCCGGTAATCGCTAGGTTAGGCACATCTGCCAAGTCCACCACATATTGACCATAGACCATAGAGCCGTGTGAGAACGTCAAACCTGCGGGAATATCATGAATTGTAATGAAGCCCACTTCTGAATCAGCAGGGTTTACAAGAGAAAGGTCTAAACCAAGAGGAATCGTGCCACTTGCTTCTGCCACGATCGAAGAATATTCAACGCTCAATAACGGTGCATCAGGCTCTGGTGTGATAATAAGCGTCATGTCTTGCGAGCTCGGGTCACCCGTGTCGACCACTAACTCACCGAGTACCGTATTTTGATCAACCGTTCGGCCGGTAATCGTAATATCGAGGTTACCAAACGCATCGCCTGCAAAGAATTCGAGCTCATCAACAGAACTTGCTTTAACGAGGATCGTCGCCTGTATGATGCCACCAACACTGGTGAAAGAACTGGTTTCTGATCCAATTCGAATTCGGTCTAACCCAACTAACCCTGATGGGTCCGAAGTTCCATTCACTGTTACCGTAATTGCTAAAAACTCATCACTGTTAGTTTCAAAGCTATTGGCATCAAGAGGAATCACGATGCCATCATCTTCACTTCCAGTGAGCTGTTCAGGTAAATCGAAGAACTCAACTTTGTCACCTATAGGGTTAACACCTACAGTAAATTCAGATTGTGTATAACGGATATCCGTCGTACCAATTTCTTGAGTAATCGCCTCTAGAGACAGATTAATGTCACCACTAAAGTCTCTTGGTGGCAGAATGACTAGATTAGATAACTGACTTGGATCTAACTGCCACTCATAGGTAGGGTTTCCATCGAAGGTACCGCCATCAGCACCATTGTTTGGAACCAACTCATAGTTGTCTCCGATTTTAATAGCGACAACTGCGCCTTCAGGAACTCCCTTTAACGAAAGCGACATGTTTTCAGAACCATCTTGGTCAATGAGCTCTGCGCTAAGTGATGACAATGAAATGTAGTTATCCTCGTCGCCGACTATATCCTCTGTCACCAAGTTCGCCGCATCAGCGACTGGCTCAACGGTGATCGTGACTACGGTCGTTTTATCTTGCGTATCCGTTTCAACGACACAATCCGCTTCATCGGTAATATTTGCAGTTACCGTGAAGGTGATATCGCCGCTGTAATGTTCAGGTGGTGTTACCAACACATCACTCAAGCGGCTAGGATCCGTTACCGTCCAAGTACCATTGCCATTATCAACTAACAACCCGGTGTCAGTTGGAGTTTCAGACAAGGTCGCTCCATTCGAAATGCTCACCGTTAGAGAGTTAACGGTTTCTTTACCGGTAGCGCTATTGCCTTCACCAGTGATTAATTGTCCATCTTCAACGCTATCACCAAGAACCAGTTCAAGGTTAAGGTCTGTCGCGATGTCTTCTTGAATGGTTGTGGAGTCGGCTTCAACCGTAATGTCATCGACCACAGGCAGAACTTGGATACTAATGGTTTGGGCCGTCGTCACCGTATCACCGCTACATGGTGAGGTCTCAATTGTCTCTATGGTGAAATCAATACACCCTGCAAAATCTTCATCCAAGCCCGTTAACGTTAGTTTCGAGAGTCCATCTGCAGTGATCGAGTAACCAACTACTTCGCCAGCCGCGTCATATTCCGCAATAACACCATCACCCGAAATCTCGACGCCTTCAGGAAGAGAATCGGCAGGAATATAGAAAGAGATCGTATTGTCTGGGTCATTCGCTACATTAGTATTGAGCAAGCCCGTTAAATCGATATCTTCACCTTCATTAGTCTTAATATCACCACCCGGTTGAATGGGACTTGGTGGGCCAACAGGGTCACAAGAACCGCCACCGCCGTCATGACCAGTAATTTGCAGCGGGAAAGTCGCATCAATATATCTCGCATCATCACCATCAATCACACGAGCACGAACCACAATATCCAGTACCGGAGTATCACTTGGGCTGGAAATCGTCGCATTATCTAAAATGTACGCTGCAAGTTCTTGGAAAGAGTCACTCGTTAACCCATCCGCAGATATGATCCAATTCCCAGAGCTATCTTGAGCGGCACCATTAGGGTGCTCAACAATCAACGAATAGCCGTCGGGAATCTCGATCAAAATATAATCTAGGTACTCTGACCCATCGATATCCGCGTCGACGAACGTCACGGCGTTAGAGATATCAACAGGCGAGCCATCTGTACTCTGTAACAGCTCTGTAGAGCCTTCTAATCGAGTATCTAGCTCGACACGAGCATCGACAGTCACGCTAATGGATCCGGTAATATCTTTAATATCCGTTGCACCAGTTGGAGAGGTATCCGTGACTTCATAGGTGATAGGAATTGAGAATGTTCCGCTTAAATCTTCTGTCGCTGTAACAGAAAGCCTGCCGCTGCTTAGAAGATCCGAAAGCGTTGGCGTTGTTGAGTCCAGTAGAGTATCCAAATCTAAGCCTGAAGCTGGGACCTGAATAACACTCCCATCAAAATAAAGAGTGAGATCTGCAGGTAGGCTATCAATGACATATCCCGTCAAGGATTCGCTGCCATCAATATCCTGATTCACTGAAGGTTCAAGGTTCAGGCCGATTTGACTGTCTTCGATGCCTTGAGTACTGACCACTTGACCGTCTTCTTGATCAACGACCGGCGCTAGCTCTACTTTAAGTGTCATAGGAAACTCGCCCGAATCACCATCGGGCTCAGTTGAGATAGCAATAACGGTGAGTTCTAATTCACCACTAAAATCAAGAACTGGCTTGAGATACAGATCATCCAGTTGAGCGTTAGAGACTTGGAATACGGGCCCTGTCACATCATCAACATACGCAATCGTCAGCGATACTGGTTCACCCAACGCATCCACCAGCAAAGTGCCTTCAGGAATGTTAGTAAGCAGTATGTTGATCTCTTCTGAAACATCGTCATCCGTCGTTTGTATGAGGAAGTCGAGCTGTATTAACCCATCTTCATTCAAGACCGATTGGTTGCTGATGACTTTACTGTCACTGTCGTATTGCCAATGACCATTACCACCGTCTACCGCGATAGGTTCATCCACAACACCTTTCAAAAAGATATTGATGGTTTTTGTATCACTTGACGCTTGCCCATTGATAGGAATAAGTGAATCGATCGTCGACTCAGTCGCTATTGCTGTTACGTCTATTGACAGATCTTCAGTAAAGGAACTGATGTCTTCTTTAGGCTGAATATAAGCAACACCATTGGCGATAGCTTCGGCAGTGACTGAATAGGAATTATTGCCTATCTTTGCGGTACCATCACCTTCAACAGACCAGCCATCTTGAACTTGGATAATATAACTTAACGATTCAGAACCATCGGTGTCCGCCAAAGCGCCTTCAATAACGTCTTTGAGGTAAATAGCTTCATCCTCTAGTCCCTTGTAGTCTTTAACAGACACATGAGGAGTATCAGCATCAGGTGAAATATCGACAGTAACGGTATGTACAATACTTGCCGTTTTATCATCTGGGTCAGCGAATGAATTGCCAGACTCTGTTGCAACCGCAGTAATCTCAAACTCAAAGCGACCCGCTAGGTTGTCGTCAGCCCTGATTTCCATTTTATCAATCTGAGCCTGTGTGTAAGATTTCCCTTCTTTGACTGCGTTGCCATTTAACGTCAAATTCAAGCCGTCAGGAATCCCACTAATCTGGTAGCTCAATGTTTCTGACGTATCTTTATCCACCAGCTGAGCTGTTATGTCCAAACTGACTGGGTCTGAGTCATCTTCTACTGAATGATAGGAGAATACGGAAGCCGACCAATCCGGTGCATCAGCCACCGGTAAAACAGACACTGCAACATCAGCCGTCAGTTCTTTAGGATCCGTATCAGTGCTAATGATTGCGTTGATCGCTAGGATAACCGTTGAGGTAGTATTGGATTCATGAAGCGCGGGACGATAAGTCAACTGTCCATTAGGCCCAGTGAACTGACTATCAATCGCTGCCAATTGACTTCCAGACAAGGTGACCTTGCCGTCTACAACTTGAAGCAACACCCCATCAAGGTACAAGCTACCACCGTTTAGCGATGCTTCTGAGAACTCGATAGCAGTAACGGTTTCGCTTTGGTCGACATCGCCGGTTGCCACACTTACAACGATAATCGCGTCATTGTCTTCTGTGGTTTCAGAATCTTCATAACGAATAAAACCTTCGTTATCATCCAGAATAAGCTCAGCAGTACTGGTAACTTTATCACCGTCCGCATCTCGCACCAGATAATCGATGTCATCGACGATCTTAGGATCTGCAGGGTTTGTTGATACATTGGGATTTGTAGTCAGCTGGTAGCTACCATCTGAAGAAAGCGTAAACTGACCGTAAGTAGACCCACCATCATAATCATTAATTAGATTAATCGTGATAGGAGTGCCTGCGTTATCAAAGGTATAGGTAGTACCGCGATAGTCAAAACTTACAATGGTTGCGCCATCGGCACCTGCGAATTTTTCTGTTAGAAATTGTCCATTAAGGTCATCACCCTCAACCATTTCAATTGCCCCTGAACGCGCAACTGGGACAGCATCTGTTACGTTGACAGAATAAATTGCCGGATCAGAGCTATCGCCGTCCGCATCGTTGACCACCAATTCAAAATTGAGGGCTAGATTATTCTCTCCATCAGCATTGGCGTGATCGAGAGGTGCATAAAGGTCGAACTCTGTTGTCCCTTCAGTATTAAAACGAATCCTAAATATATTGTTTCCATCAGAATCTTGACCGTAATACCAACCATCAGAATCGACAGCTTGCAGTGAAATGTCTTTCCCTGCACTCGAATATGAAAGTGCATCAAACGCAGCGGTGTCGACCGTCACAGAGACAACATCATCGGAACCTTCGATGATTCCTAACGAAGGGCTAGAATCTTCAACACCAACCTGTTCGCTGTCTCCAAGCAGACCGTCTTCATCAACAGAAATGCTTCCGATAACAGTAATTTTAGGGTTTGCACCATCGTAAATCTTAATATCAGATTCTTGTGTATCTCGTGAACCGTCTGAATCGATTGTGACGATTGAGGCTGGAATCGACAGCTCTGTGTCCTTCACACCGGTTCCGTGGTCTATTGACTGGTACAAATCAATCTCAACCGTGACATTCGTGGAACCATTGGCTTCTAAGCTAAAATCTTCAGGAAGTCTCACTTGGAAAACAGCATCGCCATTCGACAATACCGCATCAAACGTTCCATCCCCATTATCTCGCCAAGACAATGCTTCACCATTACGTGTCACCGCCTCACCGTCACTATCAAGAACGGCTTGGCCAGTTGTCACATCTAACCCCAAGAACACGAGTGGATCGTTGCCCGCACTCACGGCTAAGCTTGCACTCGCTGTTGTTCCAACACCAGACGGGGTTGTATCAGCAACAGGGTTTTCACTCAACTCGACCATGCCAGAGCCAATCGTAGGCTCCCCACCATCCGTAATCGAGACGTTCAAGGTTAATTGAGTTTCATCGTTGTCATCATCTTTTGCTGTGATGACAAAAGGAATTTGGTCGGTTCCATTCGTTTGGTCGAGGCCCTTGAATAGTTCAAAGATGTAAGTGACATCAGTATCGGTCTCACCTGACAGAGAGGTAAAGCTCAAGGTGAACGCTTTATTTTCAGCACTTTCAGAGCCAACATAACCAGTAAGTTCATTTCCGTCTGCAGAGACCACATAGATGATCTGTACACCCCCACTAAACAACTGCGGCTGATCTCCAACATCAAAAAATACAGACTCAACAAAGTCACTTCCGACGTTGAGATTGAAAGTGCCAGTATCTGAAACACTGCCGTGAATAAGATCTGATTCGTCCACAGCAGCATTGCTAGTTGAAGTTAATATTGGGTCGGCTCCATCCTGGATGATCCAGTCGAATTGCCCTTGTTTTAAAGAAGTGCCATCTAAATCCGTTCCATCAATAATAAGTGGCAGGGTTATGGAGTCGTTGCTGAACAGGTGGTTGATAGACTGTTCTAACACTAATGTGACATCTGCTAGAACATCGATACCACTAGCGACTGCACTCAACGTTAGCGTGAATATCGTTTCACCATTTGCTTGTGCGGTAATCGTTTTACCATCATTCGCTAACGTGTAGGTTAGAGGAAAGTTCTCATCTCCGGTCGTCAAGCCCAAGGCGTCTAACTGCACCAGAGTATTAGCATTAAATACAATAGAAGCGGGATCTGGATTATCTGATCCAGCGGAAACGGTAAACTGGCCGACTACAGTTTGAATTCCATCAGACACATCACCTTCAGAGCTGGTCGTTGTCCCATCAACAACTAGCCCTGCATCACCATCAAAAATATCAATGACCGCAGTGCCGTTTCCGAAATCATTACTGATGTCGCCAGCAACATAGTTGAAGGTGATGTTCTGATCAACTGTGTGGTCCAAATTCCTGTTGGCGACGAACGTCCAATGACCATTCGCAAATACGGTCAAGGTGCCTTCGCTAGTAGCAAATGAAACCGGAGAGCCACCAACAATCGTCTTGGTCGTACCATCAACTTCAACACTTTTTATCGTAAGTTGAGTATCCAAATCGATGTCGTTATTCAACACGTTCCCTGACGCAATCTCACCCTCGATCATTTGATAAGACTCATCAAAAACCAGAGGTTCAGAATCTTTGATGACAATAGGTAAACGTCCTATCACTAACTCCGTTGTACCATCAGCATCGGTTTGCAAACCTTCGATGAGCAAAGCCGTCAGAATTGAATCTAACCCAGCTTCCTGATCAATCGCCTTATAAAAATTGATATTTACGTTGCTGCCGGAAATTGACGCATCGAATACTTTTTGCCCATCGCTTCGTGTGCCAATTAGGCTTTGTTTATCAGCCGATACAGCAACGGTTATCGATAGGGTTTGAGAAGTTAGTGACTCTGCGATGCTTTGATCATCGCTAAAAGAGAAGTCCGCATAATCGATGCGAATATCAGAGGTCTGAGTTTGATTTCCAAAAATCCCGACAACAGTTTCTGAGAACACAACCGACTCGGGCAGTATAATGCTTGGCATATCATCGATAGCTTGATTGCCTACCGTATTGAAAACTTTGGCATCAACCGTCCATTCTGACGCCAAGTTTAGGGACGAGACATCTATATTTTCAACAACCCAATTACCTGATGCATCAACAACACCCTCAAACACAAGAGTCTGAGAGCCATCATTAACTTCAATATAAACAGGAAGACCTTCGGCAACATTGGTTGTGCCTTGCATGGTTGTAAGTTGGCCGCCACGAAATGCCAAAATACTAAAACCGTCTAGCGTATCAATGTCTATAACAGGCGAAACAGTATCAATAACAATTTGCCCTGCGCTATTTATTGCAGAAGCAGGGTTACCGGCAACGTCAACAGTGTCAGCCTCAATTTGAATGCCACCATCGGAAAAGCTGGTTAGATCCACGCCTTCAACTGACCAAGCACCATCAATCACAGTTGCCGTCAGAACAATGACATTCGTTGTGCTGTCAGAAATACGAATATTGACCGTTTGGCCATCTTCTACGTTCTGTACCGTACCAAAGAATTTAGCCGACTGAATTTCGAAGCTATTGAGGACACCGTCGCCACCATCATCAACCGCAGCGGTGATGTCCGCTAGCGTATCTTTCACGATCGTGTCGGTCGCTGTTGTAGGGTTTCCAGCAATATCGATAGTATTGGCAACAACGGTTAGCTCACCTTCTGCAAAGCTTGAGTAGTCTTGAAGAGTCAGAGTCCAAGTTCCGCCGGATACTTCCGTTGTGTATTCTTGTATCGTTCCTTGGCTATCGGTAATTGAAATGTTGATGGTTTGCCCATCTTCTACATTGGCAATCGTACCAACTAGCACCCCATTCGATATTTCAAATTGATTGTAAAACTCATCACCAAAGCCATCGAAGTCAACCTCAATGTTGGCTAATGTGTCTTTGATTGTGGAATCGTTAGCTGCAATGCTATTGCCAAAATCATCAGCAATGACAGCATCGACTTGAAGATCCCCCTCCTCCAATGAAGAGAGGTCGACGCCATTGACGACATACGTTTCATCGCTTGTGATGGCTGTGGTGGTTACTGTGTTTCCGTTAACATCAGTGATGGTCAGAACAACGGTACGCCCGTCTCGAACATCCACTGCCGAGCCCGTAATCGTGACACTTGGTACTTCAAACTGATTTTCGTAACCGTCTCCACCATCCAAAATATCAACGGTTAATAGTGCACTAGGTAACAGAATATCAAGGTTACCCTCATTCGAGGTTGTATCTTCGTCGGCATATTCTGCAGGACGCGTATCAAAACCCGCCTCAGCGAGCGTTTCATCTAAGGTGGAACGAACATAAGCAATAAAAGAGGCGCTGGAACTAGGTTGATCATTTACTGAGTTAGGCTGTTGAGGTGCGCTTTCAATGTTGTTGACGAGTTCGGTGACCACCTTTTCCAACTGTTGTTCAACTGCGGCGATTTGTGGTTCGGTTAGGGGCTGAGCCTCTTGTAAATTCTGAGGTTCAATGCTGACGACTTGCACGCCTTCAACTTTTGGCTGCGTAGCAGGTAATTGAAGCCAAGTCCCATCAGGGAATACTTGCCACACAACACCACCAACTTCGATATATAAAATAGGATCCATCCTAAACCTCTTCCTTACAAAAACGCTGACCTTGAGAACATCAATTTACTCAATAAAAAGCCGGAGAAATCAGCACACTCTCTTTAGTTAATACTAGCAAACAACAAACCATTAACAGTTAATTATCACTAATACGCTGTAAAGAAAACCGATAGGCTGTGACTGCATTCAGTTATATCTATCGTCACAAAATACATTCAATGAATGTGTCATAATGTTGAAATTACTGGTTAAATTTCAAGGAATGTCATGACTGCAACGAACTATCTCAACCAATTGAATCAAAAGTATCTTGCGACTCATAAAGCGAAAGAAGACTTCTTTTGGGATACATATATGGGTATCAGTGACGACCACGATGGTTCGACACTCGCACAGACTCAGTGGACGGAATTTCTAAGCTCTGCCGAACAGATTACTGCTATCGAAACGCAACTCGCTGCTATTGATGAAATTCAAGATCCTCTCGAAAAAGAGAGTACGCTGACAGGCTTGAATGGTTGGTTGGCGACCTTTAGATCTCACGCTATTGAGTCTGAACAGTCACAGAAGCTTAAAGCCGAACTCATAAAGTTTGAGGCTGAACTGTTTGAGAAAAAACAGAATCATGTGATGACTTACGTAAATGAAACAGGCGACGAAACAGAAGGATCACTGCCAGTTTTAGGTTCAGCCGTTAGAAGTAATGGTAATGAACAAGTCAGGCTTTCTGCACACCAAGCACTATTAGATTTAGAACAGTGGCTGCTGGCTAACGGCTTCATTGAACTGATCAAAAAACGTAACCAATTTGCTCAATCACTGGGTTTTAAAACCTTCTTTGATTACTCGGTGGTAAAAACCGAACAGATGACGACAGAACAACTGTTTACGATTCTGGATGACTTCGAAGCACGCACGCGTGATAGCCATCAGCAAAGCCTAGCCAATTTGGCAGAGCAGAAAGGCGAGAATGCACTTCAAGCCCATAACTTTACCTACTCTTTTGCAGGTGACGTTATGAATGATCTTGACCCGTATGTTCCGTTCTCAAAATCATTAAGACGCTGGATAGAGTCTTTTGGTCGCCTCAACATTGAATACTCTCAAGCGACATTGAAACTCGATTTACTTGATCGCAAAGGAAAATACCCTAATGGCTTCTGCCATGGCCCTATCCCTTCTTTCTATGACCAAGATGCTTGGGTTGCGGCCCAAGTTAATTTCACTAGCAACGCTAAGCCCGATCAAATAGGCAGTGGCTATGATGGGATTAACACACTATTTCACGAAGGTGGTCACGCGGCGCATTTTGCTAATGTAAAAATGAACGCCCCTTGTTTCTCTCAAGAGTTTGCGCCGACTTCGATGGCTTATGCTGAAACACAATCCATGTTCTGCGACAGCTTGTTAAATGACGCTGACTGGCTAAAACAGTACGCTCTAAATGCGGACGGGCAACCTGTGCCAGATGATCTAATTAAAGCCATCATCGACAATAAACAGCCCTTCCGAGCTTACCAAGAACGCAGCATTCTTGTGGTTCCATATTTCGAGCGAGCCCTGTACGAATTAGCTGATGAAGACCTCACGCCTGAAAAAATCACGGCACTTGCTCGTAGCAGTGAAAAGGCAATTCTTGGATTGTCTTGCAGCCCTCGTCCACTGATGGCGATCCCTCACTTATTGTCTGATGAAGCATCTTGCTCATACCAAGGTTATCTATTGGCTCATATGGCGGTGTATCAAACACGAGCTTATTTCACCGACAAGTTTGGTTACTTAACAGATAACCCAGAGATCGGGCCTTTGTTGGCGAAACACTATTGGCATAAAGGCAATAGCGTGAACCATAACGGTACAATCGAAAGCCTGACTGGGGAAGGTTTTAATGCCAAATATCTCGCTGACGAGTGTAACTTATCGCCAGAGGAGGCTTGGGCGATTGAGGAGCAAAAAATCAAACAGCTGTCGACAAGAGAACGTGCACCAGTCGCGGATTTGAATGCGAAGGTATCGATCGTTGATGGAGCAACTGAATTAGCGAATAATGCAAAGTCGAATGACCAAATGTGTGATGATTTTGAGCACTTTATTATTGAGCAATACGGTCGATAGATTGAGTTTTAATGCTAATGAAAAAGGCAAAAATGAGTAGTGACATAACTCATTTTTGCCCCAAAGCTTCTTAGAGTAGAAGTTCGTAACATACTTATTAACGTGTGTTTCCCCTACCAAATATTATCCGAACGAGTTGATAAATCAGCATTACCGTTATTAGGAGACATCTTGCAGCCTAACTTTCCTTCACTTGACTTAACCTATTGATTGTTAATTAATTGAACTGATATGAGAAAGGCTGCATTATAGAGGGGCGAAAGACGACAATTTTTCGGCTAATAAGCGGTATGTGTATAGAGGAACTAACAAATTGATCGCAAACAGTATTTGTCCTTATTGTTCAGTCGCAATGGTAAAAGGCGAGAATTTGCTCAACAGTCGTTCTGTAGAGCATCTTGTTCCAAATACAACTTTATCGCGAAAGAGAAACAACGGAGATGGTGACTTCTATGCCTGTCGTAAGTGCAATTCTGAAAAAGGTACATTGGATGAAATATTTGGTCTGATTGCCCGATGCCAATCCAGTGACAGTGAGCTAGCTGTAAAAGCACTAGTTCGTGCTTTTACTAAACGTAAGAACGTGCCTAACCGTCTTTGGGAAATGTATGATAGTGCTGTAGAGGTAGGTGACCACGTTGAAGCTAAAATGCCAGTTTATGGCCAAGAGTTGATCGACTATGCAACGTTTTTTGGTAAGGGTTTGTTTTTCCTAAAGCATCAACGAGTATTCAGCGAAAAGCGAGACGTTATGCATATTCGCTTCTTCAATAAACAGGTTCATTCAAGTTTTGCGCAAAATTATGGGAACAAGTTTTCTAGCAATCCCATCAAAGACCTAGAATCCAACTCAAAATCATGGGTTGTCGCAGAAGATGAGTGTGTTGTCTGGTCAAAAAACAGAAGCCATCTCATTATATTTCATCACTTTATCTCTTTTGGTATTAGGTTCAAAACTCGTAATCACAAGACAGTCATGAAAAAGAAAGAGCTAGAAAATAGTATTTTGGAAACCTTTGGGTAATACACATACAAGCAATTCAAGCAGATTCCCAACGCTTGGCATTTTCAGCTCCGTGTTGGGTTTTGTGTTTACGGTGGTAAGGTTTAGGTTTGGTGGTAGCGTTGCTTATACCTTAACAGGACTACATGGATATTTTGGAGAGAAAGTTGAGCAATAGAAGATCTTCTGAGGGTGACGAAACTTGGTTTCGTTTACTAAATTGGACAAAGGGGCAGAAAGCAGCAGAAAGAATTTCAGCTCATATCCTTAAATCTGAGCAATACCACTCAGTTGACCCTTCTCACCCCTTAGGTGGTCGGGATGGAGGGAAAGACATTTTATGTGCCAAAAACTCAAAGAAATATGTTGGTGCGGTATATTTCCCTCGTGGTCAAAAGTCGTTCAGCGAAATAAAGAGTAAATTTGATGGCGATGCTCTTGGTGTAATAAAAAATAAAGCTGATGGAATTGTATTTATTACGAATCAAGAGCTCTCATTATCTCAGCGCCACACATTAGACGAATCTGTTAATTTTGAGGTGACGGTATATCACTTGGAAAGAGTGAGTAGCATCCTTGATCAACCTTCTAATTATGGAGTTAGATTAGAGTATCTTGATGTTGAGTTAACAAAAGAAGAGCAATTAGCTTTCTTTGCACAACAGGAGCATAAGCTTAATTTCTACACTGAAAAATTAGAACTATTAGCCGCTGATTATAGTGAGTTTAAAAATTACACGTTGAACATGCATGAGCATGACTACGACCGTAGTGTTGATGAAATACTGATTGAACTAGACGATATGATCCAAAAGGTTTGGTATAACCGTCATTTAAATTTGCGTTATAAAGTTGAATTTCTTGGTGAGAAAGTCGCCCCTGAAATCTGGGAAGGTGCACTCGCCTCAGCTAAAAAAGTTGAAGATAAATTTGGAAAAGAAAATCTCGGTTGGGATGATTTTGAATGGGGAATGCTAAATGGGAAAGTATCCGCATTACGTTGGGTGCTTGGTGAAGAATGGGATATGCTAGATACGTAGTGCTAACAAGTGGCAATCAAGGTGCTGCGTTACACTCGGCGGTTTTGGTTCGGAGTCTGGTGTTCTTGGCTGGTTCAGTGGGGTATATAGCTATCTAGGAGAAAATATGCAGTTCTGGATTTATGATGAAACAAATGGTGATACATGTGAGGGGGCAACTATTGGTGCTTCGATGTATGACTTCTCTACGGACTTGTTTGAAGGGTGTAAGTACAATGCTCATATTGCTAAAAATTCCGACAAAATCTACCAAATTCGTTCTGCTAATATGTCTTGTATTTTGTTTTCAATTTCAGCAATTGAAGCAAAGCTAAATGAACTGATCAGTATGTATGCATCTATTGGTGACGAAGACTCAATATGGAAACAAGTTCAGGAAAAATACTCGCGTAAATCGACAGCCGAAAAGTGGAATATGATCGTCAAGGTTACTGATGGAAAATGCTGGGAGCACACCAAAGAACCTTTTAAATCATTTAACATGGTAAAAGCACTACGTAACGAACTTGTTCATTACAAGGGTGAGTTGCTAGAAAAGGACCAAGCACCAAACAAAAAAGTACAAGAAATAATGACTGAATTAGGTGTAAAGTCTAAAGCGTCCTTCATGGAAGATGACTGCTCTTCATGGGTAAGTGATTTGATTAACTGCAAGGAATTGGCTCCATTGGTCATAAGGTATATCACCCCAATATATGAAAATATGAACATATATCTATCGCATGAAGTATTTAAGTCCGAGAGCTAACAATCATTTAAGGTTTCAAGATACTTTTTCTAATCTGGCGTAAGTCGTTTAGAGCAATCCCACTAAACGATTTTTGTCCAATAGTTACTTAGGACAAACCAACATACTACAATAGGAAATTTTTCCGGCTTAGTTATTCGTTATCTTCACTCAATGCAAATTTGATCTCGTCAGAAGAGAACCCCTTTCGACTTAGCATCGCGTAAGCCTTAGAGCGTTCTTTATGATCGTTTAGGTCATAAGGCTTCTTCTGCAACTGTTCTAAACAAGAAGAATAGAAATCTAGCTGCTCTTCATTAATCAATCGGTCGATGAGCGATGACAGCTCACTTGTGTCGATTTGTCGTTGTCTAAGTTCTTGCTGAATGGCGGTCAGGCCCTTGCCTTTACGAGCGTACTTGAGCACCTCTTTTTCCAAGTCGGCTTTCTCGGCCTTAATTTGAATGTTACTTTTCAGTTGATGCGCTTGTGGGTGCTGGTCAATCGCTACCTTAACTTGTTGATAGCTAAAGCCACGCTTTTGCAGTGTCGCAACCAGCTTTTCACGGCTCATGGTAAAGCTTGAATAGTAGTGGTTGATTCGGTCTATCAAGATGGTTTGTTCATCAATAGACTTTTCGAACGACACTTTATGGATTGCATCAGAAATCACTGAATCGGTCAGCCCCTTCTTCTTCAGTTTTTCGACAATGTATCGAGAACCGAATTCACCAGAGAAAGCTTGTTCCACGAATTGTTCTGCAAACACTTGGTCAGACTTGAGATACCCGAAGCCTTTCAATGTCCCTAGAGTTTCATCGATCCATTCTTGATTGTCGGTTTTCACTTTGAGCTTCGCCACTAACTCGCTTTCCGTCATGTCTCTCTGAGTTAAATGCCACATCGCAGAGTTCATAACACTTTCAATTCGCGTCGCTTTTCTTACCGTTGTATTTCTAGTATTCGTTTTTTGCTGTGAATCATCCATTCGATTTCAACTTTCCAGATTAAGCCTACCCCATCATAACGTAATTCTAAGGTGGTTGAGTGACATAAAAGAATGAAGCTCAACATAAGCGGCAGCCAATAAAAATGGACGCTTATTCAGCGTCCATTTGATATCACATTAAGAATGATGGCTCGAAGCCATGCTTAGCTTTTTTCGTAATAGCTCTTTTCGAAATCGCTTCGCGCACTAGCTCATTCGCTTAACTCTCTTCGTGATTGTAAATATGTACATCTCGTTGAGGGAATGGAATCGTGATGCCTTCTTCATCGAAGCGTTTCTTCACGGTTTCCGTTACATCCCAGTACACATCCCAATAGTCATCAGTCTTAACCCAAGGTCGAACTACGAAATCAACAGAAGACGTATTCAAGGTATGAAGCTTGATCATATGCTCTGGTTTTTTCAACACTAGAGGGTGTGCAAGAATGATGTCGTTCAATACCGCTTTCGCTTTATCGATATCATCTGAATAACCAATACCGAAAACCATATCAACACGTCTTACACGTTCTGCCGTGATGTTGTTGATCACGTCACCCCAAATCTTGTTGTTTGGGATCACCAAGCGTTGGTTATCAATGGTTTGAACAGTCGTCGATACTAAGCTCATGTCTTTTACCGTGCCTTGCACGCCTGCCACTTTAACCATGTCACCGACGTCATAAGGACGGTAGATCAAGATCATCAAACCCGATGCAAAGTTAGATAGTGTGTCTTGCAATGCGAAACCAATGATGACACCGGCTACACCGAAACCAGTAAGAAGAGGTGCTAGCTCTATCCCTATTTGAGACAGTGCGATAAGCAAACCAATAAACACGACCGCTTTAGATGCGATTGATACAAAGAAGTCCTGCATCAATACACTAAAGTCCATTTTCGAATGCGAAACGCTCTTACGAACGGTTTTGCGTGCGACGTTTGACAGCAAACGAGTCACATACAAAATACCCAAGAACAGAGCCAGTTTGACAATGAATGAAGGGGTATTTTCAAAAGCCCATGAACTGAACGAACGAAGCCAACCATCCAACAACTCAAGTGCAACATCAACATCCAATACATCGGCGTTAATATCTCCCGTCGTTGCCAGCAACACTCGCTTGTAAGAAGTCACGTCGACGCCAAACGGTTCCATTAGTGTGATGGTTTCTTCTAAGCTCGCGACCATAACGCTAGTGCGCTCGCTGAAACGCTCAAGCTCCTTTTTAATCGTCGCTTTCTCTTCTTCATTCACAAAAGACAAACGCGCTTCTAGATCTTGTCGCTGTGTGTCTGTGTAAAGAATGGCATTAGTCAGGTATTGAGAACGAGAAACAAGTGCCGTTTTGAGCTCACCTTCAGGAACAGCAACATCAACACCACGCTCTTTCGACCAATTTAAGGTCTTAGCAAGCTGCTGATAATAGACATCCATCATTCCGATTCGTTTTTGAATACGCAATTCAAGGCGTTTTTTAGCGTCACCTTCAGCTGAACGGTTTTCTTTACTCATTGAAACGATTTTAGTTTCATTCAACGACAGCAATTTTTGTAGCAGTTCGACCTGCTGAGCAAGAGTGACATCCAGCCCCTCTTTTTTATCTGACGATAGCTGTGAAAAAATCTCTTCGCGTAGGCCCTGATTCTTACGCCTTAAGATATCTTCAAGAAAGGGCTTCTCAGCATCATGCGCCGTTTCTAATGTTGCTAGATCGAGCATTAACTGATCTTGTACTTCTGCGATTTTCTCAACGCTCTGCGCATAACTTCCAAATGCGACAAACGCCAACATTAACAATAGACAACGCCAAACCTTCATCATATTAATTCCTATCACTGTCTAAATTGACCCTATAAATAGTAGTAAAAAGAATATGGATAACAAGCATTTAAACGTATGTTATGTTAAAAATTCGCAAATTATCAGCCTGCTTCTAATATTTGAGAGTTCCAATCCCCTCTTATGACCTGTAGAGTACGCATCCAACAAAGAACAACAGCCAATATCTTCATTCGAGCACAGCACTAAAGCGCCCTAAATACGATGTTGGCTCACAGCAAGAGAGCATAAAAATGAACAACGAACTTGATATTATTGAGTCTCTAGAAGAACTAGAGCAATTCCTAATTTCAGTGGAAGCTGGCGGTTTAGGCCTTGAAGGCGTTGAAGGTGTAGGCATGGCAACCAATAATTCGGATGGTCGTCACTTCGTTGCTGTATTCAATAGCAGCCATAAAGTTCTGCTTGCTCGCTGGATCACCAAAGAGGTGTTTGATAACGGTAAAGACTTGGTACGTAACGGCCCTCGCCGCACTCACTAAGCCTTTCCAATAGCACCAATGATTAAAGCCCAACACGTTCACTGACGATCTGTTGGGCTTTTTTGTATCGCCTGTCCCGTCCTGATAGTTAATAAACCACTCAATACAGAATAATTAGCGATAACTTTCAGTTGTTGTGAACTTTAGCTACAGCTCAATGTCGTATTCGCGTGAATTGGTGTTTATGCGTCTTTTATCGTGTATCAGCCGTTTCCCGCATTTATACATAGTTTCACTTTAACCATTTTATGACTTGTGGCACGAAGAGAACTTATCTAAGCTAACCACAATTCAATGAGCTTGCTTTAACGACTAACAGATTTGATTACTGACTAATTTGCTGAACACATCGCTACTTTTCTTATCCACACAGAACCGCCGACAAAAGCATTCGCTTTGGGCGCTCTTCCTTACCGGACTGGTTATCGTAACTTGTCTGGCGAGCACTCTGGCCGTCAAGAAAGTATCGTTATCTGCATCCGCTAATGGCCAATCAGTCCTAGTTGGCACACAAACTCATACAGAAACCAGTAATCCCCAAACCAACATCGCTTCTTCAGAAAAAATGGCTGCTCTATACGCCAGCGTTTTCGGCTTAGAAGCCTCAAAAATGTTAACGTCCCCCAATTCAAATTCATGCAGCCTAAGTTCGAAAATGCTGACCTTTGCCGCCCCAAAAACCGGCTGGCTTATCCCATTCGTACTTATTATTGCTGTTGCGTTTAACTTACCTCCTCACATCTCGAGATTATCTAGAGACAATCATCGCTCTACTCGACCGACAAAACACCGATTGCATCTAAAGCACTGTATATTTAGAGAGTAAATAACCGGGCTACTACACCCTTTTATTTATTTTTTGGAGATACATTTGTGTACTACACACTACTAACTAAGTTTGTCGATTCATTGGCATTCTCTATGCGTACATGCGCGAAAACCTTAGTCACTGCCCTTTTGGTTATGACGTCATTTACCGCCTTGGCACAGACAACGGGCTGGCTTAGTGTGCCTGAGCATCCGCCTGTTAAAATGCGAATGATGTCGACGGGTGAACAGTCGGATGACGGCTCTAAGATCCAAACCGTGCTCGATGTCGTGCTCGACGGCGACTGGAAAACCTATTGGCGCAGCCCAGGCGAAGGTGGCATTCCGCCAAGCTGGGACTGGTCTGGTTCAACAAACATTGAGTCAGTAGAGTGGCACTGGCCGATACCTAAATACTACGAGCAGCTTGACGTCATGACGTTAGGCTACAAAAAACATGTCAGCTTTCCTGTCACTTTATCCCTGAAAGACAACACGAAGCCTGCGATATTCAGGGCATCGTTTACCTTTCCGTCGTGTACCAATATCTGTGTGTTAACCGATTACGATATCGAACTGCCGATTGACCCACAAACTTTAGCGCTCGATGAAGAAGCGATGTTCTTGTTCAACCAAGGCATGAGCCAATCTCCACGAGAAGCTAATCGCACTTCAGTCAATGGTCTATTTTGGGACAAGAGCAAGCAGCAACTGGTTACTCAGCTGACAAGTAAAAATGGCTGGGATAAGCCGATGGTGTTGATTGACGGGCAAGAAGTGATTGATGACTTCTTCTCTCAACCAAGCGTCCACATCACAGACAATACAATGACGGCCGTATTTGATGTGAGCAACTGGATAGGTGAAGTCGACTTAACGGACCGTAACGTGAGTGTCACCGTTTCAGACACTAATTTCGCCGAAGAGATGACGGCCAAAGTTGGCTCACAACCGATCGCTTACCAAACAAGCAACAACGGCTTTTTGGCGATGATAGGCTTCGCTTTAATTGGTGGTTTGATCCTCAACATCATGCCATGTGTGTTGCCAGTCTTAGGAATGAAATTAAACAGCATCATTCAAAACCAAGGTGCATCTAATCGTCATATTCGACTCTCATTCTTAGCTTCTGCTTCAGGTGTCATTACATCATTTGCGCTGTTAGCCCTAGGTATGACCGCTCTAAAAATGGGTGGTAATGCAATTGGCTGGGGAATCCAGTTCCAAAATGTTTGGTTCATCGGGTTCATGCTGATCATCACTTTGCTGTTTTCGATTAACCTGCTTGGGTTATTCGAATTCAGACTACCATCAGGTTTAAACACCTGGATGGCAACCAAAGGCGATGACTCACATTCAGGCCACTTTGTTCAAGGCATGTTTGCAACGCTGTTAGCAACGCCGTGTAGCGCGCCATTCCTAGGAACCGCTGTCGCGTATGCACTTGGAGCAAGCTACCAAGAGTTATGGGCTATCTTCATCACGCTTGGTATCGGTATGAGTGCGCCTTGGTTGATCTTTGCGCTATTCCCAAGCCTAACCAAATTGCTTCCAAAGCCTGGGGCGTGGATGTTCAAAGTTAAGCTGGTATTTGGCTTAATGATGTTCATTACCAGCCTATGGCTAACAAGCCTCCTTAGCCCATTCATTGGTAAATTCCCAACTATCCTGCTGTCGCTATTTATCGTGATTTCAGTATTGATTTGGATTGGCCGTAAGTTGGGTCGCAAGGTGCTTATTCCTATCGTCGCAACCACAACCTTGGTGTTTGGTGCTGCATTGATCGTCGGTAGTGTCACCGCTGATAACTGGGCGACTCCGATTGTTGACGATCTCGCTTGGCAAAAGCTGGATGCGAAGCAAATCCCTCAGCTCGTTGATGAAGGCAAAACGGTGTTTGTTGATGTGACTGCTGATTGGTGTATCACTTGTAAAGCCAACAAGATCGGCGTCATCCTTCAAGACCCTGTCTACAGTCACCTACAGCAAGAAGACATTGTTTTGATGAAAGGTGATTGGACAACACCAAGTGAAAGTGTCACTCAATACTTACAAAGTAATGGGCGATTTGGTGTGCCATTTAATATCGTCTACGGCCCGAGCTATAAAAGCGGTATTCCACTGCCTGTCATTCTCAACAGTGACACTGTCGTTCAAGCCATCGACGCTGCGAGATAACTGATGAAGACTCCCAACAATGAAGATAAATCTAGCACGATTGAAGACGACGCTGTAAAGGGTGAGGCCAAAAAGCCAAGTCGTCTTAAGAAGTGGGGAAAGGAACTGGTTTCAATGATATTGATCGTTGGCGTGGTTTCATTTGCCATGGACTTTTATCACAGCAGAAGCATGCCTCAGGGCGATGCGATTCCAATTGTGGGTCAATCGCTCCAAGGCGAAGATATTGATGTTATCGAGCTAAGCAAAAATGGTAAGCCAGTCATTGTCTATTTTTGGGCGACTTGGTGTGGTGCCTGCAAATTTGTAAGCCCGACGGTTAATAGCTTCAGTGATTCCCATCAGGTGGTTTCGGTCGCTCTATCGTCTGGTCCAGACGAACGTGTCCAGCGCTACTTGGATGCAAAAGAGTATGACTTCCCTGTTATCAATGATCTTTCTGGGTCAATCAGCAGAAGTTGGGGCGTTAATGTCACGCCAAGTATTGTCATCATCAAAGATGGAAAGATTAGCAGTATCGCAACCGGCGTTACATCCCCTATCGGCCTGTGGTTAAGAACCTACTTTGCCTAAATCGCTCACAAAGAAAAACAGAGCAAAGCTAAGTAAATAAACCGACTCAGCCAGTTTAACAAACAATATTAATGTGAGCGCAACCTAATAAGCGCTCACGATTATCACGAATTAGAGAAAAGACAATATGAAAAAGCATCTGATAAGCGCACTGATTTTAGGCTCATTAATGAGTACTAATGCCTTCGCAGAATTAAACAAAGAACAAACTCAACAACTTGAAGAAATTAATCAATTCCTGAAGGAAAACCCATCGACGATCTCTGGATTGCATACCAGTTTAGAGCAGTACGTAGCAGGTCAAGAGCAAGCGAAGAAAGCCCAAGCGGAAAGCCATGATTGGTTATACAACAATGACGCCCACCCGATCCTTGGCAATCCAGATGGTAAATCGGTCATCATTAACTTTACCGACTATAACTGCCCTTACTGTAAGCGCTTGGAAAAAGGCTTGGTTCAATTAGCCTCTGAAAACAGCGACATTAAAGTGATCAACGTGTACTTATCGTTTAAGCAACAACAAGTTGCGGGGCTAGACACCAACGCGGCGCTATACGCGATGAAAGTATGGAAAGATAACCCAGAAGCATTCCCTGAAGTTGATAGATTGCTGATGGCGAAAAGCGGTATTCACTCGAAAAGCTCACTAGAAGCCGTTGCCAAGAAGACGGGAACAGAGGCGGAACTAAAAACAACTCAAGAACAAAACCAGGTTCTAACCACTAACCATCAAACGTTCAGTGCACTCGGCTTAACGGGCACTCCAACCATGATGATGAACGGAAATGTTTTACCAGGATATGTGCCTTATGACCGATTAAAAGAGATCGTGGACGACGCTTTTTAATCGAGTGTAGTTAGAGATAAAAATTCGAAAGAGAAGTGAATAAAAAGCCGACCTGCGTAACTCACAGTCGGCTTTTAATGAGCTTAAGGTAATGTTTTCAATATTATTTTTGAAACAGAAAAGCAGTCGAAGTGTCACTATCTTGCAATGGATTCTTAATCTAGCCTCGCTACTCTAAAAGCAGTTCTCTCGATGAGTCCAAGACGTGCTTACTCTAGACAACTGTCCTTTGACCGAGCCTAGCTCGGTCTTTTTTTACGTGTTTTAGATAACAACACAGTGCATTAACACGGAAACGTCAAACCGACTGAGCCTTAACTTAGCAAACGACAAACAAGCGCACCCGGCTCCCTTAACGCATCCACGTTATAGCTAAGGACACGTCCGGCAGACGGCGCGTGATAACGGCGACACTCATTACCAAAAGCGTCATATTGAATAGCCAACAGATCATCTTGTTCTACGCTCTGTAGAAGCTCAACCTGCGGCAATACAAAGCCACCAATATCAGCGCGGATAGAAACCACATCATTACCCTCTATCCAATCCATGCTCGGCAGCTGCATTTTCTCGGGATGATTTATTTCAACCTCGAACATTTCATAATAAGATAGCATGTTAAAAACACCGTCTACCGCTCGTTGAATCATGTCAGGCTGAGTAAATTTCCCCATCCCAACTTCCACCGTGATGCTCGGAATTCCACTTCGATTCCAAACCGTTTCCAAAATACCTGGGTCACCAGGGTCATTCAGAACACAATCGGGCTGCATCAGCCTCGCCATCTCCAAACATTGTTCTATGCGGTAATCAGCAAACACATAAAGTGGATAAACTGCGCCACGAGTTTGAGTGTGGAGGTCAACGGCGAAGGTGGCATTATGCTTAAGCAAACGCTCCCACAAAGACGCAACAAAGCGCTCCGCAGCCAAGCCATTCGCGTCACCCGGAAAGAGTCGATTAAGATTAGCAGGGCAAGAACCCGGATCCGAAGAGATGAAATCACGGCTATGGTTCAGCAAGCCAGACAAATTCACAGTAGGCACAATCGTTACCGTACCTTTGAGCGTTTTACCGACTAAGTCCCTGATAATTTGCTGTGCAGCCAACACTCCGTTTAGCTCATCACCGTGAATACCGGCGGTGATCATCAACTTAGGACCTTCTTGACTGCCTTTGAAAACAGAAACCGGCATGTTCTTAGGTTGCCCTAGCCCATCACTGGTGACTTGAAACCAAAACTGGTGCTCTCCAACGGGTAGGTCTTCAACATTCAAGGAGCCAATAACCTGCCTACCTTGTAAAACATCGCCTAAGTACTCTGTTTTCATCCAACGTCTCCATATTGTTGAGCAGAATCTATTCTCTTCTAAGTTTTTGCATCATAGAGGATATCCTTACCAGTACAAGCAGTTAATCAGATTAACAAGCTCTCAGCGCAGCCAAAATTCACCACCATCGACATACGTGATTGCAAGGTAAAACTTGCCAATGTGACCTTTGAAATACACGCAACTTGTATAACTATTCATAGAACACTCAGTCGCATGAAATAAAAATGCAATAAAATCAAAACTTAAAAAAGTTCCCCATTCACGAAAATGTAATTTTATGGAAATGAAAGCTTAATTTATCTGCTCTAAATTAGCTTCATATCGAAACGGAGAGCACATTGCTCACGGATTTTAAAATACAAGGTAAGTGATTATGAAAAAGGCAGTTCTAGCTTCTGCAGTGGTAGCGGCACTAGTTTCAGGTTCATCTCTAGCAGCAACAGTTTACAGCTCTGACGGTACAGAACTTAAAATTGGCGGTCGTGCGGAATTCCGTGGTGATTTCATTGGTTCAGGCGGTAAAGAAATCGACGGAACAATGAAAAATAAAAGCCGTGTACGTTTAAATGTTGGCGGTACTACAGAAATCACTAGCGACCTATCTGGTTTTGGTTTCTACGAAGCAGAACAAGGCGTGAAATCTTCTGCTGATAACAGTAAGACTGAAAACTTTAAGCAACGTTACATGTATGCAGGTTTTGAAGGTAACTTCGGCGCAGTATCAGTAGGTCGTCAAGATACAGCTGCAGCTCAAATCTCAGAAATGTCGGATGTTACTATCTACTCTGGTGACCAAAAAGCATTCATCAATGCAGGTGACGAGCAAATCAATAACACGTTTGTATACGCTTACGACGCAGACGCACTTTCTCTTAAAGCAAGTTTGATTGCTGGTGAAGACAAAGATACTGACGGTTACGGTATCTCTGGCATTTACACACTACCGATGGGCTTAGGTTTCGGTCTTGGTTACTCAGGTAACGACAACGGTACTGGTAATGGTTCAGCTACAGCATTGATTGCTGGTATTAACTACAAAATGGATGCTTTATACCTAGGTGCAACCTACACAATGGGTGACCTAGACGACAAAGCAAAAACTGAGTTCTCTGGTGTAGAAGTTGCGGCTAAGTACAAACTAACAGATCAGTTTGAATTGGCTGCTTTGTACCAAAAACAAGAAAAAGACGCGACACAGAACTTAACTGTAGACACAGCTGACTTCTTTGAGCTGACTGGTACTTACAAGTTCAACAAATCTATCCGTACATACATTGCTTACCAATTAAACAATCTAGACGACGTAAAAGTTGCAGGTTTAGAAACACAAAGTGAAGACTCTCTTCGCCTAGGTGTACGTTACGACTTCTAATCTAAATCGACTTTAGATACAGACTAAAAAGGTTGGGCAATGGCTCAACCTTTTTTCATATTCAAATATTCTGACTGACTTCATCAATGCTTTTTCTGGTTAAGTGGTGTTAAATCCGTATCATAGGTGAACCACATCAAATAATTAGAAGCATCATGTCACAACACCATCCGATCCAAGGCGCTAGCTGGATGCTAACCGCAGGCCTAGCCTTTGCCGTTATTAACAGCCTAACTCAAATTGCTAGCATTCATTTCGGACTTACTTCTACCACCGTCGCCGTCATTCAATACGCTATCGCGTTGTTCGCTATTCTTCCTTATCTGAAAACGCTGGGCATTCGTCGCGCGCTAAAAACCGACAACCTCAAATTGCACGTATTTCGTGTCTTCTTGTCTGTTATTGGTATTCAACTTTGGATATGGGCACTGGCTTACCCAGTACCAATTTGGCAAGGCATTGCCCTTCTCATGACGTCGCCACTGTTTGCAACCATAGGTTCAGGGCTTTTCCTCAAGGAGAAAGTTGGAGCTGCTCGCTGGAGCGCGACCTTAGCCGGTTTCGTAGGTGCGATGGTGATTCTAGAGCCATGGGCTGAAGACTTTAACTGGGCAACGCTATTACCAGTCGGTGCCGCATTCTTCTGGGCATGCTACTCACTGATGGTGAAAAAGCTCTCTTCGCAAGACAGCCCTTCAACCATGGTGGTGTACCTGCTGCTATTAATCACACCATTTAACATCCTGCTTGCCGCGCCAGATTGGCAGACGCCAAGCGGCGGTACAATTTGGGCTATCTTGATTGTTATCGGTGTTATGACGGCACTCGCTCAATGGGCGATAGTAAAAGCCTACTCGGTCGCTGATGCTTCGTTTGTGCAACCTTTTGACCACGCCAAATTACCGCTAAATGTTTTAGCAGGTTGGATTGTATTTAGTTGGGTTCCACCGGGTCGTTTATGGCTAGGGGCTGCTATTATTATTGCGTCAGTTGCATTTATAACGCACTGGGAAACTAAAAAACCTTCAAAAGTGAAGAAAGTTTAAGGTTGGTGAAATAAATAGTTCGACTGTCCGTTCTATATGGATAAGAGAATTCAAACGAGGCCGTAACCATGAAGAAACCAGTCAAGATTACACTATACCGTTGGGCAGGCAGCTGGGGTCCATTTAAAGTTAACATCCCATGTGGAGAATGTACCCTTACCAAAGACATTCTGAAGGATACTTTTGAGAATGAGTTGGCCGATGTCGATGTCGAACTGGAAGTGAAAGATTGGTTGTCTCACTGGTGGGAGCCGCTAAAACTAGGCTCTTGGCATGCTCCAATCCTTGTTGTTGAAGGCAAAGTGGTCAGCCAAGGTGAAGCGCTGAATCGCGGTGTGTTAATCCAATCGGTGATCAAAGAGTGGACCAAACGAGACAGCCTAAAAGGCAACATCGTTTATGGTAAGGCGACCTGCCCATTCTGTGTTAAAGCGAAGAAAATGCTGGATGAAGCGGGTGTTGAATACCAATACCACGATGTCGTAAAAGACAGCGCCGCTTTGTACCGTATGATTCCAGAGGTAAAAGCACACATTGGTGAGAAAACACCGGTCACCGTCCCGCAGATCTGGCTTGATGGTAAGTACATCGGTGGTGCCGATAACTTAGAAGCGTGGATGAAAGAGAATGGCTTAGATAGCATCCCTAATAATGTGGTCGACTTATCCAATCAATCTGCTGGCTGAGTTCATTAAAAGCCATTAGTCAGAAGCTTAATTGGTATTTTTTGTGTCCATCCACAACAAAACAAAGCGATAACTTTCACCAATCGCTAAAACGAAAAAGGCCTTAAACTTCATCGAGTTTAAGGCCTTTTAAAATTCCGTTTTTGAAAATGCTTATTTAGCCATTTTCTTCATCATTCGCTTAAAGAACGATGGTTTCTTTGGCTTTGAAGTGCCGTACAATGCTTCGTGCATCATGTTTTTTGCTGCCATTTGACCAAGGTATGCGTGGCCTAGTTCGTAATTCATGCTTATCTCCGCACATAATCAACTTTCTTTAGCGCGGATTCTACACTTAAAACGCCCAAAAACAAGATCTAAATCACACTTTAATGCAATATTAAGCATTCATTTGCAATTAGCCTAATTTTGTCTCTGTGCTAATCAGCATTGTTTTTGTATATCAATGAGTTAACCTAAATTCTGGTTTGAGCTTAATGCTCCATTCCTAATAACAACCCAAGACATTGATTTAGACACTGATAAAAAAAGCAGCTCAATAGAGCTGCTTTCTAAAATGCTTTACTGAGAAACCTAGCTGCGCTTCGGCTGTCTGTAAGTTTTACCGGCAATTTGGTATGTGTCTTTTTGCTTCAATTCAAACATCGTTTCAAAGAACCAAGCTGCAAATTTGATTAAGTCATCGCCTTCATTCATGACATGTTCGATGTACTCTTGCTCTTCGCCTTGTTCATTTTCTTGAAGCGTCACGTGGTAAATACGCTTTTCGCCTTCCACTTCAGCAAGTGCAAATTGACCAGTCAGTGATGCAGCAGCCTCAGCGACTTCTGTATCCTCATTGGATTTCAATAGCTCAAGCGCTTGAGGCAGGCCATCTAGTGCGCAGATAGCTTTTACCAGTACTTCAAATTCATTTTGCTGCATTTTGTTTTTACCTATTCAATGGACCGAAGCATTGTAGAAAACCATCAGCACAAATACAACGTATTAACGATGGTGCGTTAAACGATAGTGAATTTAGTGTTTAGCTATATTCCACTTCAACAGTATCGCCTTTGTTGTTCATTTTGGTTGAAGACCAAAGCACTCCGCCCATGGCTGCGCCAATAATGAGGTAGAACACGCCTAACTGTAGATGAGTCGTGACCCAACTCTCTACTAGATACCCACCCAATAAACCCGCTAAACACATCTGAATAGAGCCCGACAATGCCGATACTGCGCCCGCTTGCTTCTTATGAGGTTCTAATAACATGCTGATTGATAATGGGAACGAAATGCCTTGTGCTATCGCCAACCAAGTAAACGCCCAAACCAAGTTAAAGATGGATAACTCATGAGTAAGAAGCCAAGTTCCCGAAGCCAAAATAATCAAAATCGCAAGGCTCATCAATTGCGGAGTGCTAAACCTACGATTGAGCAAGTTCAAAGCAACGCTACCGATCAGTAAGCCTGCCGAAGGGACAATCATCAATGAACCATACTCAGCGGCGGTCAGCCCCAATTGCTCTTGCATTAAGAATGGGAATAAAGATAACGATACCAAACTCGCCATATAACTCATCCAGTTATAACTGGCGCTGCTTATCACTTGGCGATTCGTTAACAAGCGTCCATAGTTCTTTACCACTTGGCTGACTTCAAAACGGCTCTTCCCATATGGCAGAGTTTCATGCAACACGAAGTAACCCAGTGTGAATATCGCCAGTAAATACAATAGAACGAAAAGGAACACCGCCTGCCAACCGAGGTGAAATGAAATCCAACCACCAAATACAGGCGCGATGATCGGCATAATCGACGCGGTGATCGAGATATAAGACAACGCTTTGGTAAGCTGTGAACCATCATAGCTGTCACGAAGCACACTTCGCCCAAGAACCGAGGCACTGCCCGCCCCTAAACCTTGCAGCAAGCGACCAACTTCTAGCGCCGTCATATTGTCAGAAAACACAACACAAACGACTGTACCAATCAAATAAACACCCTGACCTAACAAGAAGATAGGTCTTCTTCCCACCGCATCGGACATCGGTCCGTAAAATAGCTGAGACAAGCCAAAACCCACCAGAAACAGCGTGACGAGAAGCTGTACATCTACTTGAGTAGCACTTAAATCAGAAGCAATTAACGGTAATGCTGGCAAGTAGATGCTCACACCCACCTGCCCCGTAGCAATAATCATCATTGCTAAGAGTAACGGTGTTTTTTTAAAGGTCGATTGGCTCAAAAAATTCCCTATTCGTTTGATATTTGTTCATTAGACGAGTTTACATTCAAAACCAATAATTGATAATTAGCTAAATTGGAATTTTATTAAGTCCCAACAGGAAATAATATGGATTGGATTCTTAACGTAAAAAGCTATGTCAGAGTAGTGGAAGAAGGTAGCTTCAATGGTGCTGCTCGAAAACTTAACACCACCAGCTCGGCGATCAGTAAAAGAGTGAACTGGTTAGAAGAGCGCATCGGCACCCAACTGTTAAAGCGAACGACTCGCTCGATTAGCCAAACCGAAGCAGGTGCGCTCTTTTACCTGCGAGCCAAGGATCAGCTCGACAATTGGCAGTCCATTATTGATGAGACTCGCTCGGTTAACCAAACCCCAGCAGGCCTATTAAAGATTGGCGCTACGATTGCGGTTGGCTCTAAGTTTCTGGTGCAATACATGGACGACTTCTTAGAAAAATACCCAGACATTAAGGTGCAGCTGATCACGACCACGCCAGGCCAATTACCTGAACTGGGCTTAGATCTGGTGATCAGTCGTGAACTGGAACAGCTCAACTCATTAAGCTTCAAGAAAACACCGCTGTTTGAACACAGAGCCAGCTTCTATGCAGCACCAAGCTATCTTGCCAAACACGGCTACCCCACTTGCGAGCAAGATTTGGAGCAACACAACTCGTTAATTTGGGGAGAGCGTCCGACCCGTGAAGTAGCACTCACCAAAGGGCAGCGAATAACGTTAAACGGTAACTTTGCGACCACTAATCCAGAGGCTTTGTTTCATGCTGCGAAGCGAGGAATGGGCGTACTGTTAACCATCAAAGCGATGATCAAAGAGGATCTAAAGCAAGGGACATTAGTTCCAGTATTGCCAAATATTACCGCCGACGAAGTGATGGTTTACGCGTACTACCCTAAGCTTGATTACTCGCACACGCGAACCAAGCTCTTTTTGGACCATCTGAAAGACAGGCTAGACAAAGAGCGTAGCACGCAAGCTCTGTGAAATAAGTCACATTTTAATTTGAAAAGTTATACAATACGGCCAATAATAAACTTGACGCATATAGATTATACAAGTTCGCACATATACAAGATAATACGTATACCGCTTACACAGTGAATCTGGTTAACTAGGGGTGGTGGCTATGACTCAACATACGCACAATAGCATGATAGACACAGAGCGCATTGGCCGTTTGCTGAAATTGGAAGGTATCGACCTTTTAGAGTCAGCTGTGCTTACTTTACATCAGACCTTTGATACTCAATACACTAGCATCATTGAGAAGAAGTACTTCCCTGACCAAACCGTTCCTTTGGTGATCGCCCATTCTGATCATGTATTACATGACAAAATCAATGCGCGCCATGGTCACATCTACCAACAAGCCGTCAATCAAAGACACCCAGATTGCTCATTTTCTCAGTACATCGTCCAGTCATTGCCAACATCGGCATTTAGGCAGGAAATCACCTCACAAAACTCCATCGCGATCCCGACTCAAACTCAAAGTGGCGAAGTGATGGGCGTGCTGTTTTCAACGTTCACCTCGCCTCTTAGCCCTGATCAGCAACAAGACGTGGTAAAGCACCATCAATTGTTCGCCGACATCATCATCCACACCTTGCGTGAAATGTGGTTTAACGATCGTTCCGAACAACTTGTAAATCAGCTTAGTTATGAGGTGTCACACGACAGCCTAACCGGGTTACTCAACCGAAGCTGTTTATCAGATACCTTAGAGTCGATTACTCAACAGAGCGTCACTCCGTTTACATTGGCTTTACTCGATATCAATAGCTTCAAAGCCATTAATGACATGCACGGTAATTATATTGGCGATAAAGTACTTCAATTTGTCGCAGAAACCTTGCGGAGAACCTTACCCGAAAGCAACCTGACTTTCCGGACTGCTGGCAACGAGTTCGCCTTCATCACCTACCATTCTGATCCGATAGCCGTGTGCGAACAAATACTGGCCAAAATTAAGCAGGGCTACAGTAGCGTTGATATCAAGATAGATTTCGACGTCAGCATCGGTATTGCCAGTTCGGATGGAGACAACAAAGACGTTGAGCAAATCATCTTCAATACCAGCTTGGCGCTTAAAGAGTGTAAACACAGCCAAGATACTCATATTCAATGTTATGACACTCACTTAAGAGTTCGTTACCAAAGAAAAACCGAGCTAGTCGCAGCGCTACGAAGTGAGCTAGAAAACCCAATTTCACAAAGCTATATCCCCGACAGCAATGGAATGTACGTAGTGGTACAGCCGATTGTGGGTCAAGGTGAAACGCAATGGGAATATTTCGAGGTACTGACTCGCTGGAAAACCGCCAGACATGGAGACATCTCACCCGTAGAGTTTATTCAAGTGGCAGAAGAGTCAGGGCTGATTGTCGAATTAGGTGAACGCATTATTGAATTGGTGTGCCGCGCTAAAACCACACTAGAGCAAGGCTTGGGCTACAAGGTTAAACTTGGAATCAACTGCTCTGCGCACGAGCTTACTGATTCGAAACGTTATATATCCTACCTGACTCGAACCATTGAACAGCACCATTTTAAGGCGAATGAGTTTGTTATCGAGTTAACCGAAACCGTTCTGTTATCGCCAACACAAGAGACAAAATCCGCGCTTAACTTTCTGAGAGGACAAGGCTTCACGATTGCACTCGACGACTTTGGTACAGGCTACTCCAGTTTGAACTACATCCACAGCTACCCTATCGATTGCATTAAAATTGATGCGACCTTTATTCGAGACTTGTTAACTAGTTCGACCTCAGAGAGCGTAGTATGGCTGATTGTTCAACTGGCCCATAGACTCGATGTATCTTTGGTTGCGGAAGGTGTTGAGAAGCGTGAGCAATTAGAAAAGCTGCACGCGATGGGATGTGACAAGATCCAAGGTTACCTCTACTCACCTCCAATGCGGCCTGAAGCTATCGTTAGCTATGTCGCGCACTCAGAGCCTTTAGTTTAAACCCTTACCGAACCTTCTATTGAGAACTAAAAAGCCGCAAGAGCATCACTTAACACTGACTGTGCTTTGTGATGCTCTTGCGGCTTTAAAACAGTTTAATGGCTAGCTACTTACTAGCATTATTAACCATTGCTAGATTGCGCGTTTCTAACGCTGCCTTCAATAGCTTGTCGGCTTCATCTCTCGCGGCTGTGAATGTCGCTTTTTCCTTTTTAGGAACAGAATCGGCCATTGGGATATTCGCTTTCATCGCATCAACAGGGCGACCACGTTCGATCAGTTCATAGTGCAAGTGAGCACCTGTCACTCGACCCGTTTTACCCGATAGGCCAATACGTTGACCACGAGATACCGTTTGTCCTTTACGAACAAGGATCTTGCTTAAGTGCAAGTAGCGCGTTTTATAAGTGCTACCGTGTTGAATCACCACATAGTTACCCGCATAAGGGTGTTTACGCGTCATGATCACTTTACCATCACCCGTCGCTTGAACTGGCGTACCAATTGGCGTCGCGAAATCTGTACCGTTGTGAGGTGAGACTCGGCCTGTTACAGGGTGTAAGCGCTTAGGGTTAAACTGAGAACTCTGACGCCATCCACTGCTCACTGGGTAACGTTGGAAAGCACGTTGTAAGCTATCGCCATTAGCATCGTAATATTGTCCGTCAGTGTGTAAGTATGCTGACACAACGCGGTTACGATTCATGATCTTAATTGCTTCAATTTCACGTTTTCCGGTTGCAACACCATCAACATATTGCGCTTTTTGAAGCACTTCAAACTGATCGCCAGCACGTAGGTCTCGGCTAAAGTTCAGCTTATCTTTAAGAAGAGTCACAATATGGTCAATCTCAAGACTGCTCAGGCCAACCTTGTTCGCCGACATAGAGAAGCTGCCTTGAATATCACCCACTAAAGGTTTTTGCTTCCATTCACCAGGAATAGAGATGTCTTCGAATTCGTAGCTGCCGTCATCAAGTAATCGGTAAACCACTTTGTCCGCGACGCTAAATTGAAGTTCCATTTTAGAAAGGTCGCCGGTCGCTTCATCACGCCAAAAGCGTAATGTATTACCCGGACGAAGCGTATCTAAAGCAAGGAAGTTCAAATCAGTTTCCATCACGCTCATCATCGATTTGTAAGAAAATCCAAGCTGAGTGAAGATGCTACTCAAGTTATCGCCCGTTTGAATTTGATACTCAAATGTCGGCGGCTCAATAACGGTAACAGAAGATGGTGACAGAATTGACTCAATAACGGTTGAGTCGGGCAAATCAAGATCGATCGTTTTCGTCAGATCCGATTGTGACGATTGCAAAGCAACACCAATCGCAGCAATAAGTGGCAGTCCCAAAATAGCTACTTTTTTTACAGGTGAAAGCTCAGCAAACGGAGAGGGAAATATTTTTGAATACACGGTAAACAGGTCTTTCTACGATATAAAGGCATAGGATATGCTTTTCAAACGCATAAATCATCAATGCATTGTCATAATATGATGTGAATCTTCCCAACTTAGCCTAAGTCATTGAGTTGCCGTAGATGAAGAGCCACTAGATAAGAAATAAAATTAACCGCTAAATTTAAAAATAAAAAAGCAGAAACGGCTAGTTTCTGCTTTCTATTGGTTGACGTTATTCCGTTTCGAATAATTAATAAACGAAGCGAATTAGTCGCTGGTTTTAAGAAAAGATTATGCGTTTACCGTCGACACTAGGCAGTTGTCTTCACCAAATTCATTTGGGATGTAACGATCGGCATTAGCATCGTTCACCCATTGTTGGTCATCAACTAGGTAGCGGAATTGAAACTCGCCATCTTTAGGTAGACGAGTTTTAAACTTGTAAACCTTCCCTTTGGCCAGTTTTTTCATTGGGGTGGCTTTCCAATCAAGAAAGTCAGCAACGATGGATACAGAGTTCGCTTCTTGAGCTTCTAGCTCGAAGGTCACTTCAACTTCATCTTTCGTCTTAAAAAAACGTTTATTAATCATTCGCAAGCTCCATTTGTAATAATAAGCGGACACAAAGCTAACTGTGTCTAAATTTCATTCATCTAACTAAGATAATATGTAATTTGGCTCACATAAACAACAGATCCTTACATTCACGAAAACGTTATTGCTTACCAATTGATTGCGTATCAAAAGAAAAACTCATTAACACCTTTTCAGAAGGGGGTTCTGCAAATGATTGTTCCGCAGAATGCTGAGTAAAGCCGATAAAACCTTCCCCAGTAAGTTTATTCTGTGATTGCGAACCTGGCTGCTGAGCTACCTCCAATGTCTGAATTTGTATACGATCACCCAGTAAAAGTTGGTCGACTAACACCACACGGCTTCGTTGCTGGTCATGCTTAAACAGGCCTAGATAATAGAAAACACCGCTGCCTTGGTTAGATATCCACATCGGCGCGACAAAGAAACTCGCCTTGCCCAACGTGGCGGCTGAAAGATTATTGGTGTCTACCGTTACCACACCGCGCTCAACACCTGAGTCATAGCGTCCAAACGCGATGGCTCTAGGCTCATCAACTTCATTGATAAAAGCGTAGGCGTTAGTCTCAGGAACTTTAATTGTCCATGGATTGGTCGTCTTCAAATCAAAAACGGTTTCTACGACTGGGTCATAACTCACTTGAGAAGAAGGAAACTTCGCCAAGATCTCTTCATCACTTAAGCTAAAGCGATAAATACCCGCTACTATCACCACAACCAGCATGACAATTGGAATCAGTAGAATCAGAGGGATAGGTAAGATTTTCTTTTTCATGGGCAATTATATTCTTTTGTTTTCATCCAGTTGTGCAGACCATAAAGGGCTTTAGTATAATTATCAATACAGGGTTAACCAGAAGTGGAGCATGGATGGATATCAATCATATTAAAGATAGAAATATCAGAAGTTGCGAATGCCGCTGTGGAGCAGTCAACCTAGTATGCCGAGGTGAACCTCAACGTACATCTGTCTGCCATTGCTATGAGTGTCAGAAACGCACCGGAAGTGTGTTCGGCATTCAGGCTCGGTTCCCAATAGAACAAGTTACACTCAGCGGTGAAGTGACCTCTTTTTCACGCATCAGCGATACGGGTAATGAAGTCACCTATCAGTTTTGTCCCAAGTGTGGCACCACCATGCTTTTGCAGTCGGTTGCCGCCGCTGATTTTTATATCGTCCCACTCGGATTATTTAAAGAGCAAGACTTCCCACTGCCGAGCTTTTCGGTTTATGAAGAACGCAAACACGGTTGGGTTAAGTTCGACCACCAAATGAGCCATTACAACTAGTTCGTCATTGAGCGTTATCTTTATCTCGTTATTGACCGTTATCTTTATATAGCAACAGTATTAAAACAAACTGCAATACTGTTGCCTAAGATCAAATATCACCGCTTCACAGCGCTAGCGTATCTTTTGTCTAGCGTTATAATCTTGCTCCTCTATTTAACCCAGGGTGAACCACATGATTTCTAAGTTACCTCGCTGGGTTGAATACGGCGCCCTTTTGTTAGCTGGTCTTGCTGGCAGTGTTAATGCTATCGGCTTACTTGGCTTCCAACATCAAGCTATCTCCCATATCTCCGGCACCATGTCTTTGCTAGGCAGTAGCCTGCTTACACCGACCTCGGCTTCTGTTCACCTCCTATTGGTGATCATGAGCTTCATGTTAGGTGCGGCGTTCAGCGGGTTCTTTATTGAAAACCAAGCATTGAAGTTAGGACGCCGTTACGGTGTTGCACTATGTATTGAGGGTGGATTGCTGTTTTTGGCGCTGTGGACACTGTTGCAAGGCTATACTTCAGGTCAGTATTTCGCTTCAGCCGCGTGTGGTTTGCAGAACGCGATGATCACCACTTACAGCGGGGCAATCATTCGAACAACACACATGAGCGGGATCATTACCGATCTTGGGATCATGATTGGCGCTCGCTTAAAGGGGATGCCTTTTGACCGCCGTAAAGCCAAACTGCTAATTTTCATTGTGGTTGGCTTCCTGTTTGGCGGCTTAATTGGCGCTTGTCTGTTCCAACGCTTCGAAATCTTGGCATTGGCTTTCCCTGCCTCTTTTGCTTTCATTATTGCGTTTAGCTACTGGTTATACTTGACCTATCGAACTGAAACCACAGTCAATTTATAAATATCTGGCAATATAACCTCAAACTACGTAACATCCGCAACACTTTATTCTAAACTCTTAATACGTTGCAGAATAACCAGTATGAATATTTAGCGATATTTGATGAATAGTATTGCAAGCGATATTAATACTGGGTAATCTTGCACCCAATGAGAAAATACGGACGTTTAGTGAATAAAAATGCCAAGGATGTGGCTTTTTTACGTGTAGAAATTCGAGAACAATAACATGTCTAACAACAAGAATACTGCTCAAACAGAGAAATCTAAAGGCAGTTTCTGGGTTTTCTTAATCCCATCATTGATTGGTTTATTCCTTTTCATGGCGCCAATCAGCTATCAAGGTGATCTAACCATCCCTGTAGCTATCTTAGCCAAATCAATTCAAGCGGTTTTCGGTGAATATCTAGTTCCTATCATCACTGCGATCGTTGCTTTCATGTCTGTAGCTTCAGTTTTAAGCACCATTTTTAAGCCTACATTCATTACATCAAATTCATTTTTAAACGGCCTTTTCAACCCATCTCCACTGTGGTTGCTGGTTCGTTTAATTGGTGGTGCTGCAGCCGTTATGGCTTTCTTCCAAGTTGGGCCTGAGGTTATTTGGGAAGAAAATACTGGTGGTCTGGTTCTAGAAGGCCTGCTTCCGACACTGTTCTCAGTATTCATCTTTGCTGGTTTGCTACTTCCGCTTCTACTTAACTTTGGTCTACTAGAGCTGTTTGGCACGCTACTAAGTAAAATCATGCGTCCAATCTTCAACCTACCAGGCCGCAGTGCTATTGACTGTATGGCTTCTTGGTTGGGTGACGGCAGTGTTGGTATCCTGCTTACAAGCAAACAGTACGAGAAGAAATTCTACACTCAGCGTGAAGCTGCGGTTGTTGGTACGACTTTCTCAGCAGTATCTATCACATTCAGTCTTGTGGTTATTGCTCAGGTAGAACTAGAGCACCTGTTCCTACCTTTCTACGCAGCAATCTGTTTAGCGGGTATTGTGGCAGCGGTGATCATCCCTCGCCTTCCACCACTAAGCATGAAGAAAGATACTTTCATTGATGGCAGCAAGCCGCACAAAGACGCTGACGCGATCCCAGCAGGTCACTCAACGTTCTCTTGGGGTCTTGAGCTAGCGGTAAATAAAGCATCTCAAGTAAAGTCGGCTAAATCTGTATTTGGCGAAGGCGTTCGTAACGCCGTAGATATGGTATTTGGCGTACTGCCTGTTGTTATGGGTTTAGGTACAATGGCACTGGTTATTGCGGAATACACGTCTGTGTTCTCAATCCTAGGTCAGCCTTTCATTCCATTCCTAGAGCTACTTGGTGTTCCTGAAGCGGTTGCAGCATCTGAAACGATTGTTGTTGGTTTTGCGGACATGTTTATCCCAGCAATCCTTGCGGCTTCTATCGACAACGAGATGACTCGCTTTGTTATTGCAGCAATGTCGGTAACTCAGCTGATCTACATGTCTGAGGTGGGCGCTCTACTTCTAGGCAGTAAGATTCCAGTGAACATCTTAGAACTGTTTATTATCTTTATTCTACGTACGTTAATTACGCTTCCAGTTATCGCTGGTGTAGCGCATCTAATATTCTAAATTAGATACTACTTATGTAACTCAATAAAGATTCAGTTTATAAAGCCTCACTTTTGTGGGGCTTTTTATTTGCGAATAATATATACACAGTATTATTTGGAGTTCAATTAATTTATAAGCTCCGTATGTCATTTGATTTCATATCGTTTGTTCACCCCGCCTCTTGTTAATAGAAAACTGAACGCATAATCGTCAAATTAATACATTCTTAATCCCTCCTTAAACTCTGTCTAGCCCCATTCCCCAACTCATTGAACCAAATACTAAAAGTAACAAATATGTGATTTAGTGAATTTTGTATTGTTTAGATTGTTGTATTTTTGCAGTCTATTTTGTGAAATTACATTCAAGTAAAACCCAATCTAGTCGATATATATAATTACAAAAACACGATTAACTTTAGTCTTCGCAAAGCCTGTGAGAAGGGGAAAACTCAATGAAATTTAGCCATAAGGTGGTTGCTGCATCATCAGCCTTGCTGCTAGTGACAGTATCATTGCTTTCAATACAACAACTTTACACTGTAAGAAGTGCAGTAGAAAACCACGTCAATGCGAGCCTGAAAGAGATGGTCTCGGGCGTGAAAAATACCGTCGTATCGGAGATGAACGCCAAGAAAGCGTTGGCTCAATCGACGACTGAAGTCATCGAGATCAACCCTGAAGATCGCGCTTACGTTAAAGAAATCTTAGAAAAGCCAAAGCTTAAAAACAGCTTCCTAGCGGTTGGTTTTGGTTATGAAGCAAACGGTTTCGTTATTGAAAATGATGATGGTTGGGATGCCGGTCCAGACTACGACCCACGAATTCGTCCTTGGTACATTGATGCTAAATCCAAAAACAGTTTAGTTGTTACCGCTCCTTATGTGGATGCATCAAGTAAGAAAGTCATCATATCAGTAGGTACTCCAGTTAAAGACAACGGCCGCTTTACTGCGGGTATGTTCTACGACCTAGAATTGACGAACCTTGCTACCTTGGTCAACCAAGTGAACTTGTTTGATGCGGGTTACCTGTTCCTAGTAACAGCCGACGGCACCACGATTGCTCACCCAAATGCGAAAAACAACGGTGAAACGCTATCAAGCTACATGCCACAAGCGACTATTCGTGAAGGCTCTCAAGAAATTGAAGTCGACGGCAAAATGTTCCTAGTTAATTTCACCCACATCCCTAGTGAAGATTGGTATATAGGTGCAATCCTCGATGAAGAGATCGCGTTCCAAACCGTTGAAGAATTGAAGAACAGCTCAATGATCTACTCGTTGATTGCAGTTATTCTCAGCATCATTGCACTGACTGTTCTGATTCGTGTGTTAATGCGTCCACTGGATGCGCTTAACCAAGCCATTCAAGATGTGGCGAGCGGTCAAGGTGACTTAACTAAGCGCCTAGATACCAACACAGACAAAGAGTTCTCTGACCTAGCGAAAGGCTTCAACACCTTTACTGAAAACCTGCAAAATCAGATCATTCAATCGAAAGCGATTGGTGTTGAAATTAAGCGTGGTACTGAAATCACGGTTAAAGGTGCAGGCGAATCAGCGAAAGCGATGAATACCCAACTGGAAGAGCTTGAACAGTTAGCGACTGCAATGAACGAGATGGCGGTTACTGCAACTGAAGTTGCAAACAATGCTCAAGGCGCAGCAGCGGCAGCCCGTGAAGCAGACGAAGCAACGCTAGACGGCACATCTGTCGTAAGTGACACCACTCAAGCGATTGATAACCTTTCAGCACGTATCGACCAAGCGGTTGCCGAAGTACAAGTACTTGAATCAGCAACAGCCAACATCGAAACAATTCTAAAAGTAATCAACGATATTGCAGACCAAACCAACCTACTGGCATTGAATGCGGCTATTGAAGCGGCGCGTGCTGGTGAATCAGGCCGTGGTTTCGCAGTCGTTGCCGATGAAGTTCGTACTCTGGCACAACGTACTCAAGAATCAACTACGGAAATCCGCAACATGATCGAGCAGCTCCAAGCGGGTGCAAGCTCAGTATCGAACGCGATGAACCAAAGTAAAGACACAGCCACTGACGCCGTTGAACGCGCTCAGCAAGCGAACTCTTCACTTGACCGTATCCGTGACGCGATTCAACGCATCTCAGATATGAACATCCAGATTGCTTCAGCGGCAGAAGAGCAGAGCTTAGTAGCGGAAGAGATCAATAACAACACTGTTAAGATCAAAGACCTTTCAACACAAGTATCAACAGCGGCCCAAGAAGCGAATACCGCAATGCAGCAGCAAACTGACAATGTTCGCCAACAAGACGAGCTATTGAATAAGTTTACGGTTTAACCAAGGTTTGGCTCAGTTGCCGTTTGGCTGAGTCGCCATTTGGTTTAGTTACCGAGCAATAGCTTAAAATAAAAAGCCCCGATTACTGATTGCCAGTAAGCGGGGCTTCTCTTTCTAGTCTATCCAAGTTAACTCGTGACAGGCTTCAATTCATTCGTCGTTAACATCATGCATTGGTTCGATTCCACCTTGATGGTTAAATCCTTACCAACACATTCAAACACATCATCCGACAGTAAATCGGTTACCGCACCAGTCCAATTTAATGAGGCTGTTTTGCTTCGCTTCGACTTGTTGATCACCACAATGCCTTTATCGCCACGGACAAACACCAACAAATCATCATTCGCTTCAACCACACGCATCGCTTCGCCATGAACATGGTTATGGAATTGAATCATGCTTTTCATGTAAGGCGCTTGCCAGTCGTTAAGCCAACGAGGCTGACCGCTCTTGTCCAGAATACCGCTGGTGCTCAGTTCACTGTAAACAAGCGGCACACCGCCGTCTCGACCAAGAATGAAAGCATGAGCCAATCGCTCATCCACTTCATCCATCACATGCTCCAAAAACACCTCGTTATTGGGAATATCATGAGTGACCGCAAACGTGATCGCTCGCATATTCGACAGAGCCTGACCAAAACAGTATGGGTTAATCAAAGACTTAAAGCTGCCCTGCTCTTCAAATGCTTTGAAGATGGTGTTGAACAACGGGAAATCGTAAGCGCCTAAGCGAGTGTGTTTAAGATAAGGCTCAAGGAACAGCTCATACTCTTCTTCTGTCGCGCCGCCATCGGTAATGATCTCACCGAAGATGTGCATTTCTTCGCAGATGTCATCCGTCCACACCTTGCGTAGGTGTGCCAGTGTCATATGCTTTGCCGCATCAATGCGAAATCCTTTCACACCAATCTCTTTCAGTGCTTTTAGGTAGGCTCTTTGTTGTGCCACCACATTATCGTTATCGAGTAGCGTTGGCAGGCCAGGGTCGCTGGCGCCACCAGTAATACGCCCGTTTTGCACTTCCCACGTGTCTTTCCAGTTCTTGATACCAAACGCTTCCACGAAGTCGTTCTCATCAAAAAGAGGCTCAGAAAGGTCACCAAACAAACGTATGGATTCATAATAGTCAGCATCTTTTTGATAAGACGCCATGTCTTGCTGATTGGGATACGTTAGATCACCGCGGATACCCGATTCGTTGGCCATGTGGTTAAACACCACATCCACATAAGTACGAAGCCCATGTCGCTTTAACGTGTCGACCATCGCTTTAAAATCTTGTGTGTCACCCAACTGATTATCGATCACACGATAGTCTTGGGGCTGATAGCGTTGCCACCATTGAGTACCAGAATTTCGATCGCAACCTTTAGGGCCGCGCAGCGATTTCATCGCCGGTGATACTAAAACAGATTTATAACCCAACTCTTGGATCAGTGGGGCGTTCTTCATTACGTCAGCGTAGCACCAGTCAAAGGCATGCAATATGACATCTGTCGCTGGTTTGCTTAACATAGCTGAACTCTCCATGTTGTTCTCCTACCAAACTCGTTTACAGCTTTTTAGAAAAGGCAAAGGCTAAAAGGCAAAGCTGCAATAAATTTCCTCAAGAATGGCATTTATTATATGAGTTACTCATTAAAAACCCTCCTCCTCCTACCAATTACTCACGGTGGATGGTTGAGGGCGTAGCACCAATTATCGCATAACGTCTGGGATGAACACTCAACCGTAGTGCTTTAAAACGCGCACAAAAGTCACAAAAAAGGAGCGTATATACGCTCCTTTTATTCAATCTAACACATATTTATAACTAAGTTCTGTAAAGAACCTTCACGACGTGCCAGCCAAATTTTGTTTTCACAAGGTGTGGTACAAGCGTCTCGCCAGAGAAACAAACCTTATCAAACTGAGGCACCATTTGACCTTTTTTGAACTCACCTAGGTCGCCGCCCTTTTTACCAGATGGACAGGTTGAATGTTTCTTCGCTAGCGTTTGAAATTTAGCGCCCTTTTTAAGCTGCGTCATGATGTCTTCTGCTAGTTCTTTATGCTTCACCAAAATATGAAGCGCTGCTGCTGTTCTTGCCATGATAATTCTCAGTTTGTTGCTGCCAGTTTACTTACGACGATTACTTAGAACATCGCGAATGAACTGACTGTTGTAAATCTGTTTGCCGCTAACGGCTTATCGACATAAATTCATCGACAGCCAGCGTTTAGCGTGATTTTAACCCAAGAACCGCTATTCTTCACTCTATAACCGAAAACAACTGCCTTAAAGGCCATTAAAAACCGCATCGCGACTTGCTGCGGCTTCCATTTCCCTTTAAATTAATCCTTATAAATTAAGCGCGTATTAAGTAGGAGCCACTTATGGCCAAACCGATCAGTAAAGCGAGTCAGTCACAGGGAATGTTGATGTTCAAGTTGTCCCTCACTCAAAGTTTTGCGATTGGCACGCTTAAGGTCAGAGAAATCGTCCCTTTTCAGCCGATGACTCAGATCCCCTACTCCCATCATCACGTGATTGGTACAGTGACTATCCGCGACCTTACAGTTCCTGTGATTGATATGTCCGCTGCGATTGGCTTCCGTCCGATAACACCCGCTGAATACCAAGATTGTGTACTCATCGTTACTGACTGTTTGAGAACAGTTGTGGCGTTCTTGGTTCGTTCAATTGATAAAATCATTGAATGCGACTGGAAGAGCATTGAATCTCCACCCACCAGTGTGGGTCGCAATGTGTTTGTAACGGGTATTACACGTTTTGAAGACCGTATTGTGCAAATGCTCGATGTGGAACTGCTGCTTTCTAAGATCTACCCAGCTTATGAGAATGCTCATGTCCCGATGCTGACCGATGTAGAAAGGGAACGCCTCAAAGCATTGAACATCTTATTAGTGGATGACTCTTTGATTGCACGTAAACAGTTATCTGATGCCTTAGACAGCATCAACATCCCTTACAGCATATGTAACAACGGCTTAGATGCCATCGACCTAATGCGACGCCAAGCCAGCGCTGGCAATGCCATTGATCTTCTGGTGAGTGATATCGAGATGCCGGGATTAGATGGTTATGAGCTTGCATTTGAAGTGCAAAACGACAGCGCTTTAAGTCACGCTTACTGTATTTTGCATACCTCACTGTCCAGTGAGATCTGTGTCGACCGTGCTAATCAGGTGGGGGCGCATGAAGCGCTTGAGAAGTTCAACGCGGGTGAATTAATCGAAGCTATGCTACGCGGCGCAAAAGTCTTAAACGGCGCCTCTACGGCGGCTTAGGCTCTGTTATAGAAGCTAAACCTGGCATAGTGCTCAATGGTTTAGCTTCTTAGTCTCTTCTTTCTTCAAATCTTAATAAGAATAGAGCTAACCGTTAGTCTTTGTTTTCTGGCATAGACTTTTTCGGCATAGAGTAGCTCTTACTCACAAATTCCACTTCCTCGACTTCATTCACATGATTGGTAAAAGAGGCCAATGCATAGAGAGTGTTCGCGACTAGGTTGGCGTATTTAAAAAGAATCGGGTCTGGCGACTTTTTGCTTTCATGATGTTCAATACTCACCAAAGCTCGCACAACTTTCTTAGCCTGACAACGACACAAGTGAAGTTCACTAGACACTCGGTGTCCACCGGGTAAGACAAAGCCTTTAACCCCCCCTTCTAACTGCTCACGGATACGATGATAATCTTGCTTGAGCTCGACCAATTCAGACTCGGTGATGGCAAGCTTACCGCGCACAGAGCCATTCAAATGGTAGATGTTTGGCTGCAAGCGTTGCAGGATCTCACGAACCTGAGGCTCTAGCTCTAAAGACAACACCAATCCAACTCGGCAACAAAGTTCATCCGACAAAATCTCAAAATCACAGATAGGACTGTCTTCATAAATAAACGGGTAACAGAACTCGTCCCAATCTCGACTTACTGGTTTCACGTACCGATCCTTACATATAAATAGTCATCAAACGCCAATATACCAAACTCTTTGATTTAGACATAAAAAAGCCCTCACATTGGAGGGCTCCTAAAGAAATCGATTAAACGAGATTACTCGTTAGATACTTTTTTGTGACCTTCTTGTAGGTGAACGAAATCCACCAGATCGTCGCCTGACACTTGGTATGCCTGACCAAAGCCTTTAACGAACAGGCCGTTCTCAGCTTTAAGGTTAAACAGAGAGAAGTCTTGAAGTTGGCTCAAACCATCAATGATTTCACCAAAACGCTCTTGCATCTGGCCAATCACTTGAGTCCAAAGTTCCGTTTCACGCTCCACAACACTTGCTTGAGCATCAAACGTTAAACGTTTACGTGCGTAAAGTTGCTTCGAGCTCTCTTCGTCTTCAATCATCATCAAAGAGACCTGAGGGTTCGCTTTCAAGTTGCGAGCATGACGAGCAATATCAGAAATTAGAACAAAGTAACCTTCTTGGTTCTGAACGAAAGGTGCGTAACTTACGTTCGGGCGACCTTCTTCATCAACCGTTGCAAGTTGAAGGGTACGGCGCTCTTGGCGAAACTCTTTAATTTCTGGACCTAGGCGACCTTGTAGACGTTCTTGTTTTACTTGCTGTTCCATGGGTAATTCCTTTCTTCACTTTCTCTGATTTATTATTTTTGCCCAAGGTTGAGCGATCATTAGCGAACTAAACGATCCTCGAGCATTGATGTCTTGTTTAAGCCAGTTGGCAACCCTATGTAAGATTGCTGCTGATTATTTACTGTAAATTGAACTTAAGCTTGTTCTTTTAGCGCTTTGAAGCGTTCTACTTGGTCGGCAATAAGCTCACGCTTTTCGTTGCGGCCTAGGTAAATCTTAAAAATGTTCTCACCGGTTTCACTGAAGAAGCCGAAGTAATGACTTTCACGACCCATGAACGCCTTGCTCACCAAACCGATATGTTTAACGTTATCAAGTTTAAGGTGACCATGAAGCTCGCCCTCTTTGCCCATTAGGTTGTAGTAACCACGCGCTACCTTACCTTTCGGGAATGGCGCTTTAACTTCAAAGATAGAACCAAATGAATGCACGATAGTGGTCACAGGGCCCCAACCCACTAAACCTTCTAGAATCTCTTGAGCACGGCTGCCATCTAGCATTACCGCCATGTCGTTTGGAAAAGCAGCAACCACTTCAACCTCTGAAACACCTAGCTTCTCAGCAATTGCTGTTGGCAGTAGTTTTGGCTCTTCTTCTAAAATTAGAGCTACGCGTTGTTCTAGAGTTTCTGTCATTTCTAATGTTGTATCTGTCATTGAATATGTTCCGTATAAACGAGTAAGTTATAAACTAAAAATTCGATATTAAGCGTGCTTCAAACTTGCATGCGGGTGTACGCCCGAACCTGACGCTTTAGGCGCTGGGTGCATAGCTTGGTATTCAGCGTTAAGCACTTGAATCACACTCTGCGCTAGGCTTACCGCCCAAAAGCTGCCAGCAATAGTCAGGCTCAGATAATCTTCCGAAAGCTCAACTAAACCGTTCTTTTCCCAATGCGCGAACAAAGGTTTGAGGTAGTCGAACGTATCTTGCCCCATAAATCTCGGTAGCGTACTTCTTCTAACAACACCAGAATCGAAACCTGCCTTTAATGTTGAGAAGATAGGCTCTAATGAGCTTTGCTTAGTCATCATGGCAATAGGTAATTGACCTTGCTTTATAGACTCCATGTAGCTGTCTAAAGTTCGATGCTGCATCACACCATGACCGCCGATGTTGCCACCAGCGCCACAACCAATGGGTAGAACTTCGGCATAAGTTTTCGCTAAGCTGTTGTAAATGCTGCGTTCGCGGTTATCACGAGTCCAGTGGTTTACGCTCAGTTGCTTGACCTTATTTTTTGCCATGAACTCCACACCCGCCAAATACATGCTCGCCTTATCTGGCGTATTCGCAGGCGGTGGGATTTTTCCTTTCTCAACAAGATTAAGCATAGGTGCATTGCCCGCAACAATCAGTTGGTAGAGGTCAATGCCGTGTGCGCCAGTAGACATGTAGTCTTCTAAATCTTGTTGGAACACTTCCATAGATTGGTGTGGTAATCCGTATATCAGATCAAGAACGATTGGCGCTTGCTCGGTGCGGCTTAGTGAACTGATACGTTCTAGCACAACCTCTCGGTCATCTAGGCGCTTAGCACTACGTCGAACCTGAGTATTGAAACTTTGAATACCGAACGAGAAACGATTGAAGCCACCTTCAAGCGCACGATCAAACATCTCGTCACCAAATCGATTGATGCGCCCTTCCAATGTCATCTCAACATCGTTTGCTAGTGGGAAATATTGGCGAATAGCCTTACCTAATTGCTCTACTTGTTGAGACGATAGGTCGGTAGGTGTTCCGCCACCAATGTAGACAGCGTGAAATAATCCAGACTGAGCCCAAGGCGTTTTGGCTTTTTGCTTCAACTCAACCATCAGAGCCTCGAAGTACTCATCGACTAATTTGCGGCTTGCGGCATTTTGGAAGAAGTTACAGAACGTACAACGCACACGGCAGAAAGGAATGTGAATATACAGGCAACGCTTATCCTGTTTCTTCCCTTCGCTTAGCATCAATTCATCAAAGTGTTCTAACTTCTTACTGGGGTCGACCGGAATTGAACTTCCTCCGGCGTGGGCAGAATGCTTTTTCGCAAACGCAAAACGAAGCGGATCAGGGCTAGAAACACCCAAGATTGATTCGTCAAATTTATAAATATCAAGACTCATATAATCTCTCTAAACACTTACATAGCAAAGCCTGGAAGACTATTCGCTAAAAACTGAGAGAATCATAAATACACGCAAATGATAATGCAATTGATAATTGATCTTATTTAGATTCTAAGCAATAATCCGATACAGAATTTTGATTTGGTAAAGGATTGATTGTGAACGTTCCTAGATATGTTATTGCAGGCGGTGCATCGTTAGTGATTCATGCAGCGTTATTGTTTGTCGCTCAAGAATCCAAAGTATTTGCGATGCCTGCAGGTAGCCAATCGAACACGGTATCGATCAACTTCACTCCTAAGAGCGTTCCTTCACAAGCTCAGCAAAAAACAATCACAGAGCCAGTTGAACCTGAGCCAATAAAAGAAACCGTCTCACAAGCCGAACCTAAACCAGTCGAAACAAAAACGGTTGAGCCAAAGCAAGCTAAGCCAACCCCAAAGAAAAAAGCGATCACCAATAAACCTCAACCAAAGAAAGTTGAGAAAAAAGTTATTGAGAAGAAGGTTGTCGAGAAAAAGCCGGTTCAAAAGAAACCAGTGACTGAGAAAAAGGTGGTTAAGAAAGAGCGTCCAGACCTAAAACCAGAACCAAAGTCCAAACCAGCCACTCAACCAGAGAAACTGGCCAACAAGAAAATCGATAAGAATATGGACGAGTCTGCGAACCAACCTCAGGAAGTAAACCAAGGCGTGTCAAACCAAGAACCGGTGCTAGTAACTAAGCCTTCTTTCTCTGCACGCCCTACACCGCCGAATTATCCTCGCCAAGCCAGACGTCGTGGCGTTGAAGGTGTCGCAACTTATGAGATCTGGTTAGACGCAGAAGGCAAACAAATTAAACAAGCATTAGTAAATTCATCAGGCGCACTAATGCTCGATAACGCCGCTTTAGAAGCCATTAAACAATGGAAATTCTCACCTCACACTGTCAATGGTCGAGCGATTGCTCACCGTGTACAAATACCTGTTCGTTTTAGGTTGGATTAATCATGCAACAAATCAGTTACTTACAAGATCAACTTGGCTTAATGACTTGGCCTCTTCTCATCTGTTCTGCATTAACAGCAATGATCATCGCTGAACGTATCTTCCAAGTGATGTTAAGCATTGGTGTTGGCAAACGCGCCATTCGTCGTGAGCTTAACCAAATTTCACCAACCAACAGCAAAGAGATTGAAGCGCTTGCTCAGTCGATTTCAGGTAAACGCCCGCTCTTGTACAAGGGCGTGTCAATGTTGCTTGCTCACCACTCTTTCTCAAAAGGGTTACGTGAAGATGCCGCTGGGATCTGGCTACAAGAAAAACGCCACCAGCTTCATGCAGGTTTAAGACTGCTTGGTTTGATCGGCGTGATCAGCCCACTCATCGGCTTGCTTGGTACGGTACTTGGTCTTATTGAGATGTTTAAAGGCGTTGCCGCGACAACAGGCAGCATCACGCCTAATGATTTGGCAGACGGTCTTGGATTAGCAATGCGAACCACAGCAGCAGGTTTGATGATTGCGCTTCCTGCTATTTCAGGGGCGCAGCTACTAGGGCTATGGGCCGATCGAGTGCTAGCTCAACTGGAGCATACATTGAACTATGTGAATGTGTGGTTAGAAGGAATGTCGATTCAAACCAATCAGTCCGGCGATGTGAATAGCACGACCGTAAACCAAGCTTCTACCGGTGATGTGAGCCAAGCATGATTAAAACGCCCAACTCATCGAACACGCAAAGCCTAGCGCCGGACTTAACGCCGCTACTCGACATCATTTTTATCGTGATGGTTTTTCTATTGCTTACGGCATCGGTAAAGCTGGAATCGCTAGAAGTTGAACTGCCAAGCTCGGATGTTAAAAACGTTTCTGAAGTCCACAAGGATTCGATTAGCGTCAATATTTTAGACCGCGAACCCTACTGGGCAATTAACGGCCAAGAATACATCGACTGGGAAAACTTCAAGATTGCGCTGTTAGAAGAGACTGGTTCAACGGATAAAAAACCGATCATCATTGGCGCAGATAAAGCCGCTAACGTGGAGAACCTAGTGAAGTTGCTTTCATTCCTTCAAGAAAACGGAATACCAGCGACTCAATTGCTCACGGACGATGGCTAGAGCGACACTCAATTTTCACGAGGTTTGGCTTCTGGTTGATAAAACTAAACAAGCAGACTAAGCCTCTCTATCGATTCGAACTCACAATGCGAACGGACTGCTCACTGAGTATCTTCGCGATACAAAAAGAAAATATAAAGAACTTATTATGAACAACTTAAACGTGCTCAATAAATTAAAGACCAAGACACCTCTTCTTTCATTAGCTGCAATCAGCCTGGCACTTAGCGCACCCGCAATGGCCAACGACGCTGAACAACCTCGAATCATCAGTGCTGGTAGTGCCGTTACTGAATTGGTTTTGGCATTAGGTGCCGAAGAGCAGTTAGTCGCGATTGATGTGACCAGCCACTTCCCTCAAGGAGAAAACCTGCCAAAGATTGGTTATCACCGAAACCTGTCTGCTGAAGGTCTACTCGCCCTAGAGCCAACCACATTGATTGGCTCGGATGAAATGGGACCAGACAACGCTATCTCTCAATTAAAATCGGCAGGCGTCGATGTAGAGATTGTTAACACTGAAGCAAACGTGGAAGGGCTATTAAAGCGTATCGACCAAATCGCAAAGATCACCCATACCGAAGACCACTCGCAGCAAGTGAAAACCGATGTGAATCAAAAGATCGCAGCACTGAAAGCGAACCAAGTACCAAGCAACGAAGCGAAGAAAGTTCTATTCCTGTTGCTGCATGAAGGTCGCCCTGCGAACGTTGCTGGCGGTGAAACTTCGCCAAACGCAATCATCGAGTTAGCTGGCGGTATCAACCCTGCAGCTCAAAGCCTAACGTCTTACAAGCCACTTTCAATGGAATCACTCGTTGAGATGCAACCTGATGTCATTTTAGTAAGCGGCCGTAGTTATCAAAAAATGGGCGGCGCAGATGCCATCCTGAAATCACTGCCTATGCTAGCGGCAACGCCTGCAGGTATGAACAAGCAAATCATTACCGTAAATGGCAGTGCTTTGGTTGGCGGGCTTGGCCTAGAAAGCCTCTCTGAAGCAAAACGTCTAAACGCACTTATCTACCCGCTATAACTCAACCACCCTATTTCTGCTATCGCTAATTCGCTTCCCTCACCAACTGACTCACGCTGTTGTTGAAGGAGGTCGAAGTTAGCGATAGATATTGAGGCCCTTTATGTTGTTACGCTCCGTCCCACTGAAAACGTCGATGTTAGCTCTAGGTGCTACCCTAGTCTTCGTCGCGCTGTACTCGATCACTGTTGGGCCAATGAACATTAGCTTAGCGGACAGCGCCACAAGCTTAATTAAACCAAACAATGACTTAGCACCTCACATCAACTTAGTGATTCAAGAGATCCGCTTACCTAGAACCATCTTGTGTATGTTGATTGGTGCGATTCTCGCGTTATGTGGTGCTGTTATGCAGGGCTTATTTCGAAACCCACTTGCAGAACCTGGCATCATAGGTGTGTCTGCGGGCGCAGCATTAGGTGCTGCACTGGCTATCGTTTTGTTCTCTGAGCTATCGCTTCAATACCCTGCTTTCATGAACTTTGCGGCCGTTCCTGTGTTTGCCTTTTTAGGTGGCGCTTTAACCACACTCTTGGTCTATAAACTGGGCACGGGTAAATTCGGAACCTCAGTAACCATCATGTTGTTGGCGGGTGTGGCGATCAGTGCGCTCTCTGGGGCTGGTATTGGGTTCTTGAACTTCATCGCTGATGACCAAATGCTGCGTGATCTTTCGTTATGGTCGATGGGTTCACTAGCAGGAGCGAAGTGGTCAGGCATTTTGCTTGCTGCAGTTACGCTCGTTGGCTTGTTTGTTGTTTTCTACCGCCAAGCGATGTCTCTAAATGCTCTATTACTGGGCGAGTCAGAAGCGCAACACCTTGGTATCCCAGTTCAAAAGCTGAAACGAAAGCTGATTCTACTGACGGCTGCGGGCGTTGGTATCACAGTTAGCCTGTCTGGCATGATTGGTTTTATTGGATTGGTTATCCCACATTTAGGTCGCATGTTGGCAGGCCCTGACCACCGAGTTCTGTTGCCACTATCAGCGGTACTAGGCGCACTGCTGCTAACCGCCGCAGACATGTTCTCACGTGTGGTACTTGCTCCGGCAGAGCTACCTGTAGGTATTGTCACTGCGATTATCGGTGCCCCCTTCTTCTTGTATCTACTATTTCAACAGAAAGGGAGAATCCTTTAATGTTTCCTTCAGCGTTAAAAGCGACCGATATCGAAGTGAAGTTCGGCAGCAAAGTGATATTAGATGGCGTTTCTATTGAGATTGAGGCTGGAAAGGTAACCACACTGCTTGGGCCAAATGGCGCAGGGAAAAGCACGTTACTTAAAGCCTTGTGCCAAGAGATATCAAGCAACGGCGATATCCAATATTTTGGACACACCAAAGACAAGTGGCCTTCTCAAAAGTTAGCGAAGCACCTTGCTATGCTTCCTCAACACAGCACATTGACCTTCCCATTCTTGGCACATGAAGTTGTCGAGCTTGGTGGGATTCCTCTGCAAGAATCCAACAAAAAACTAACTAGCATTGCTAGCCAAAAAATGGATGTTGCTGATGTGACTCACCTGAGTGAAAGGCTTTACCCTTCACTATCAGGCGGTGAAAAGCAGCGAGTGCACTTGGCTCGAGTATTAACTCAGCTTCACCACTCTGGTGACCAATGTATTTTGATGCTTGATGAACCAACCTCTGCACTGGATCTTGCCCACCAGCACAACACCTTAAAGATTGCGAGAGAATTAGCCGATAACCACAATGCCGCGGTTATCGTGGTTTTGCATGATCTCAACTTAGCCGCGCAGTATTCCGATCGATTGGTGGTATTGAAAGATGGCAATTTGGTGTGTGATGGCAAGCCTTGGGATGCACTGAAACCTTCGATGATAGAAGATGTGTATGGTTACAAAAGTATCGTAGAAAAACACCCAACCATGAGCTTCCCTCAGGTTCATCCCGCACAATAAGTCCGATTAAGGAGCGACTCGTTTTGAGTATTCGTTCTTGATAACAATGACGTAATCCTAAGCCTCGATTTGTTCGGGGCTTTTTATTGGCTCACAGCCACTCTCTCGGCTTAAACTCAATTTTATTAATAACCACAACAGCAAGCACCAAAACGACTCACCTTGAGCATTTGAGGCTCTAGAAATGAACTCTACTTGTTAGGGTTACTTAGCTTTTAACACTGAAGAGAAAAACGCACAAGAAGTGAAACGGCAGGCACAAAAAAAGCCCCCGCAGGAGCTTCTTTTATTGAGTGCTGATTATTGGCTCATACGAATCAATGATTTACCAATCAACCACTCTAGTTCTTTACCGCTAGTATCGCCAAACTGAGTTTCAGTCAGCTTGTATAGACGATCAATACCGTTTGCAGCGAACTCATGTGCGCTCTCAGCAGTAACGATATGATGGAAAAGTAAACGTAAGATTGCTAGGAACTCAGCGTCTTCAAGTGCTGCAACCCAGCTAGCTGAAAATGCGTCAAGGCCATTTTCGAAGTCAATGTGTTCCATGAACATCTTGAAAATACGACCGTCTAGAGCAGCAGTAAAATCCGTTTTCTTTGGAAAGTGATGACTTATACCTGTACGAGAAACACCCGTTTGTTGACTCAACGTCGTGTATGACATCTTGTCGTAACCCAATCTTAGTAGCTGGTCTACAACGGCATCCATGATTTTCTGGATCGTGATTTCTGTATCTTCTTTACTACGCTTTGGCATATTCAGGCTCTTCTCTTTGTAAATCCATCTAACTCAATCAAATGAAGTCAGAATGAAAATCGTTATCAGCATTATGTGAGCAAGGTATTTTTTCGCAAGTATTTATAACTAAATTCACACAAATACTATGTACGAACAATTTTACAGTGATGCCTCTTTGGACACTTTGTCTAATTATTCTTCGAAAATCACCTTACAATCCTAAGTCGATAAGTTTAAATAACGACTTCGAATATGAAATACCCAACGAAAAATTCATTGTATAAATACTTATCAAGCGATAGATAGTCTTATAAAATCATTTCTGGCGCAACTAAGTGAATGATATTCTGACAAATTAATAACATTCCTTTTCAACAAAACGTGAGGTAAATCACATACATATTTATCGGCGCGAATGTAGATATTCATTAAACACCTTAACAAACAACATAGCATACCAGTATAAATTAGTTCAAAGGTTTTAATTTTTGTAGATACAGTTCAAATTGCTCGTTAGAATAACCTCAGACTTTGTAAGAGGATTATTTATGAGCCAAGATATTGGTAACAACGATGTATGTGAGGCTTGCGGCTGTGCAGGCGAAATCGGGTTCATCATTAAAGAAGGCGACGATGTTGCTGAAGTAACGGTTTACGGAAACTCAAAAGCACTGATTGAAGCTGAGTTTGCTAAGTATGTTGAACTTGCTAAACAAGTGTCTAGCAACGTTGAGTTCGAAGCATCAGAGATGACTGAAAAAAGCACAGAGTTGCACGCTCGCTTTAAATTTGAAGTTAGCGCTGAGAAGATTATTTTTGAACTTAAGACTCGCTCTCTAGCGCGTTAATATAAGCATTTATATGCTTATTAAAAGACGAGTGAATTACTCGTCTTTTTTTAATTGAACCCAAGCCAGTGACCCATTTTGCTCAAAATCGTTTTCTGCAGCGCACTGAATCACTACGCCCCCCACCTCTAACACTGCCCCAATGCTATAAGCCTTGTCATCGTAATAACAAACTCGTTGCTGTTGACCGCCTTGTGTCACCACCACCGCAGCTTTACCGGGCGTTGAAATTACTTTGTTGGCACTCGCAGACATTGAGCCAAACACTGAAGCGGCTATCAGAAAGACCTTAATAATTCGTATATTTACTCTAATCATTAATTTACCTATCATCTTTGCTCCATTCCTCGTTAATCTACCGCCAAATGGGTAAAACACTATGCGAGATTAATTTTTCCATTATAGTGTAAGCGTCTATCGTAATAAGAAGCCTGTTATGCTCAGAATAATTGCACTTATTATTGGTTCCTTAACCATAACAAATGTCAGTGCTGAACCACTCGATCACTATCAAATATTGAACCATCTCGATAATTACGGAAACTTATATCTACGAAATAAGCCTTATACATCACTTCCAACTGGCTTGGTGGTAGATGGTAATCTCAATATAGAGAATACTGCGATCACACGCCTACCCAAAGGGTTAGAAGTGAACGGCAGCCTTAAAGGCTCTAACAGCCAACTCGCTCGAGTCCCGAGCGGGGTTAAGATAAAAGGTTACGTCGACTTGATTGGCAGCCAAATCACCAGCTGGCCAAGAGGTGTAAGAGTGGGCGGCTTTATCAACCTCACCGACACTCCACTGGAAAGGCTACCGAATGGCTTTAGAGTAAAAGGCGATCTGAGCGTGATCCGCACTCCTTTAACCGAGTTACCCAACGGGATCGTGATTGACGGCGACCTTTATATAGGTGGTTCTGGGATTACAACATTCCCCGAGACCATGACAGTCAAAGGCAATATCTATCTGGGCGGCAACACCGTAACCAAATGGCCAACCAATCTAGATCTCGGTGGTGCAGTCGCTCGCTAATTCAGGCTAATGCTCTAATGCTCTAATGCTCTAATACGTTAATGCTCGATCGCAGCAACAAATGGTGATTCAGAAACAAAAAAGGAGCCCAAGGCTCCTTTTTCAATTCAATCAAGTTGCTAATCAACTTGCAAGCTAACTAACGCTCGTTAACCAATGTTCTTCACTGGGTTGGCGTAGCTATCGATCAAGTACTGACGCGCACCTTGTGGCAGGCTCGACAGTTTAGCTTCAAACTCTTGCTTAACGGCCGCTGTAATCGACTCGTCTTCTTTTTCTGCTGCCAGCAAGTTTACTGGGAACAGTTTGTAGTTATCGTGGATCTGACGATCGATCTCTTCAGCAAGCGCTTCAGGGGTATCAAAATCTTGGTCGATAACCTGACCGAAGCCAACGTGAACGCGTCCTTTATTACCGATGATGCCTTGAATGATACTTTCGATATCTTCAAACTCACCCTTTTCGTAACTGCCGTTTACGTCTTTTTCGAAAAGCTCTATCGCTTTAGCCGTGTCACATGGGTCGTTCTCGTAAGAAATAGCCACAGGAACAATCTTCAATGACTTCACGTATTCAGGGAAAGCAATTTTTTGCTTACGTCCTTCAACGTGGAACATTTTCAAAATTGCTGGCTCAGTAAAATCGTTACCGTCTTTCGCACGACCTTCCTTTTGAGCGATCCAGATTGAGTTGCCCGTTTCTAGAGAGTGCTTAATGTAAGAAGACAACTGCCCTAGCGCTTTCATCATCTCACGCGGTCCTTTCAAAGAACGCTTTACGATGAAGCTCTTGTTTAAACGCATCAATTCAGTCGCACATGGCTTTTTCAACAGGTTGTCTCCGATAGCGATACGACAAGTCTGATGATTATTTTGATGCAGAGCGTAATTTACTAACGCAGGATCCATAGCAATGTCACGATGGTTTGATACAAACAGATAAGCTTGGTTCGCATCCAGTGACTCGATACCCGTGTACGTCACACCGTTAGTGGTTTTCGCTAACGTGTCGCGTAAGTACTTTTTCACTTCAATCTGAATGGACTCAACGCTAGTCAGCTTGCTCCACTTCATTTTTAAGTACACACGCAAAATCGGGCTCATTAATGCTTTGAACCAAGACGCATGGTTTGAAAAACGGTAGTGCAAGATTGCACTGATAAATTCTTCATCATTAATAAGACGGTTTAGTGCCGCTGGAATTTCATCATCGCCGTAAGGGCGAATATCAACATATGGATCGGTTGGAGAGGTCATTTTTTAATTCATATAATAAAAAGCTGGCTCATTCTACGCGTTGTTTTGACTTCTCGCAGCTACAGAGCCCATACTTTTGACAAGGTCAGACCAGAAACATTGAAAATCCCCTGTTATTGTTGGCATTCTTTAAGATTAACGGTAATCTTGACGCCCCAAAATTAAGGTACTATCTATGAACTTCGCTATTGAATATACATCGGCTTACTTTTCACACTTGGTGATCACACCACGCAAGAAAGTACTTAAACATAGCCTTGTATCGGTTCAAAGTGGCTTGGTTTTGATTAAGTTAGGCAAACAAGAGTATGCCGTTGAACCAGGACAAAGCGTCTGGATTCCACACGACTGCCTAACGTCACTGACCTACTTTCCAAACACTCAGGTTAACCGTGTCGATTTTTCTGTTCGTTTGACGGATTCATTCCCAAGACAAGCGGGTTACATTACGCAAACCAACCTCTCTTCGGCACTACTAGAAAAGCTAGAACAAACCAAAGCTCGCGCTTCCAATGCCAATAATACGGAACAAGCGTTTAAAGATATGCTTTCTGTCTTGAAGCAAGAAGTGTTGTCGTTTAAACCACTGCTTTGTGAAAGTGCTCTTTCTCAGCGATTCAATCAATGGAACATTGATGATTCAAACCTGCCACAAGAGCACACTCTGGTGATGGTGATGCGAGAAGCGAAGAAGCGCATGCAGTCAGGTCAAAAACGTTCACTTGTGATTGATGATCTGTTCTCAGGTAAAGAAGAAGAGTTCGAGCAACTGTGTATGCTTGTTTTTGGTGAAGATTTATAGCTTGCCGGAAAGTGAGTGCTGGTATTAAAACTCGCAAGCCAGATACTAAAAAGCCGCAAAAACTGAGTTTTTGCGGCTTTTTTAATTCTTACTATTTAGACGTAGATAGCAATCTATCTGTGTATCTGCCTGTCTAAAATGGCAACTCAACCTGCATCATTAGGTCGGCGTCACGTGAGTCGTGCCAACGATAATCAAAGCGCATACGCGGCTGCCCTTCGACTTTCTCGCCAAAACCGATGCTGAGTTGAAGACCATGATTCATCAACCACTCTTCAGTCGACATATCATACTGCTCATCTTCAAGGTCTTCTGGAAACCACATACCCAAGCCAACATAGTTTGACTCAATGCTTTGTGTCAGCAATGGCGAGTCTTTGGTTTGAAGAACCCAGTCAGACCAATAGTCCGGTGTGCTTTCCGGTTCATCATCGCTCAGCCCACTGATTTCCATCATACGTTGGCCAAAAGAATCAATGCTGGTCGAGAAATCTAGACAATTGTCATCTTCATCAGAAGTCAGCATGATTGAATCTAAGCTAAAAAAATCACACTCAGCATACGCAGGCATACTACATGCTGCCATGATCAACGTCGCTGGTATCGCGCTCTTTAGCATAGTCCTCTGACCTCTTGATTAGTGAACTCACATTATCTGATACAGTCCACTATCTTGCAACATCTTTGTAACTGACTTTGTACTCAGTTTTGCAACATCGCTTCCACTTATCAGTGCATTACGTATGTCTGTGCTGCGAATTTTCACTTTTTCAGGGCAAGCCATTACAGACCACTGCTCGGTAATCTCATCTGATTTATAGAAAGATGAGAACTTAAAGAAGTTATCTGGGCCAATAACAAACGTCAGTTCAGCGTCACGATGTAACTTTTGCAGTTCACTGAGCACTGCATAAGTCGTGACGCTTTCACCTGGGGTAAATAGGCTCTTTTCGATCAAAGAAAGCTCCACTTGATCCAGTGAAAGATCGCTAATAAATGCGTTAACTAACTGACATCTCATATCAAAGTCTAGCATCTCTTTTCCCCAAGCATGGGCAATACTTGGAACGAGTAGAATTTTGTCAAAGTGAGCCAACGAATCAATCACACTTTTGTGCCCTAAGCTCGGTGGATTAAACGCACTACCGAAAATGGCTATTTTTTCCATTGTTTATTACTGCCTTCTCTTTCTAAGCTTGTGCAAAGAGGTTTTTAAATCGGATGATTTAGGTATGATAACACTAGATTTTTAATTTGCTTGCAGGAAAGGAATACGAATGGAACAGTTAATTCGTGACGAAATGCGCGTACTACCTTCAATTGACCCTCACTTCGAAGTGACTCGTCGTGTGGACTTTATTAAAACGAAACTTCAGCAGTCAGGCTGCAAGTCTCTGATCCTTGGTATCAGTGGCGGTGTAGACTCAACGACCTGTGGCCGCTTGGCACAGATGGCCGTGGATAGCCTGAATGAAAACTCTGGCAGCAACGACTACCAATTCATTGCGGTTCGCCTACCTTACGGCGAACAAAAAGATGAAGATGAAGCACAACTTGCTCTCTCTTTCATCCAGCCTTCTCAATCTGTTTCTGTAAACATCAAAGCGGGTGTTGATGGGCTTCACGCAGCATCTCACGTTGCACTTGAAGGTACAGGTTTACTACCAACAGACTCAGCAAAAATCGACTTTGTTAAAGGTAATGTGAAAGCTCGCGCTCGCATGATCGCGCAATACGAAATTGCGGGTTACGTTGGTGGTCTTGTGATTGGTACTGACCACTCAGCAGAAAACATCACTGGCTTCTACACCAAACACGGTGACGGTGCATGTGATTTAGCGCCTTTGTTTGGCCTGAACAAGCGTCAAGTTCGTGAACTTGCAGCAACGCTAGGTGCGCCAGAGCTATTGGTTAAGAAAGTGCCTACTGCCGACCTAGAAGAGCTTGATCCACAGAAAGCCGACGAAGCAGCATTGAACCTTTCTTACGACCAAATCGATGATTTCCTTGAAGGTAAAGAAGTCCCTCAAGACGTGTCAGACCGCTTAGTAGGCATCTACAAAGCAACACAGCACAAGCGTCAACCGATCCCAACGATCTACGATTAATTGTTTGAATTAATCTTAGAATCAAAAAGGCCGGAAGTTCATTTCAGTGAACTTCCGGCCTTTTCTATTCAATGTGCTTTTCTTTCTGGCCTTCCGACCTACCGAGTTAGTCTACAACTTCGATATCAGTTTGAGGCACACTGCAACACGCCAGTATTTGCCCCATGTTGCGTTCATGCTCTTGCAACGCCGGTACATCAGGTTGATGAACTTGCCCAGACTCAAGGGTCACTTTACAAGCACCACAGAAACCCGCGCGACAGCTTGATGCGATAGACACACCTGCCGACTCAGCTTGCTCTAGTAGTGTTGATTGGTTGTTGCCTTCGAACAGGTAGCCGTTAACGCTCAACTGCAGTTGCTTCACCGCTTCTTCCGTTGATTGAGCAACACCAAACGCTTCTTGATGATAATGCTGAGGATTCAGCCCCATTTGAATCAGCAATTTCTTGGCATTATCCATAAAGCCGTCAGGGCCACACACGAATGCTTGGCGCTTATGAAGGTCCTCAATTTTGGCGACATGAGACACACTCAAACGACCTGACAAACCATCCCACTCTTTCGTTGGTTGGCTTAGTGAATAAATCACACTTAGACCAGCATGTTCGCGAGCGATCTTATCAATCTCAGCTTGATAAGGGATATCTTCTTCACTGCTGCATTGGTGATAGAACACCACATCATCAATTTGACCATGGTCTGCCAAGTAACGAAGCATCGACAACATAGGGGTAATGCCGCTGCCTGCAGACAACAGCAGTAATGGGTGAGTTGGATTCGCTTCTAAGTAGAACGCACCATCTGGGTTTTGAGCAATTAGCGTATCGCCCACTTGGAAATGATCATTCAACCAATTAGAGATCTGGCCATCGTCCACTCGCTTCACTGAAATCGCTAAACGACCCGCTCGTGAAGGGCTAGAAGATAACGTGTAACGACGAGAAACCTTCTCGCCATCAATCACCATCTCAATCGGTAAATGTTGCCCTGGCTGATAGCTTGGTAATGAATGGTTCTCTTTCGCTGGCTCTAACCAGAACGTCGTGAAGTCGCGAGCGATCTCTTCACGCTCGACGCAAGTTAAGTGCAGTGATTCTACCCAAGTGTCTTCGTAGTGCTCTTTTTCTTTGGTTTCGAGTACTTCAACCACATCACCTGCTCTAACCAAGCCTTCATTTTTCGCGACTAGGTTCTGACCAAAGAAAACGCCACCACGTTCATTAGCTCTGAACGTAGAAAAGGTATTGAGCGGCTCTTTTGTTGATCTAAATTCGCCGCTCTCAACATCGACTGTCGTTAGGATACAGCGCTCACAAGGCTTCACCGCTTCGAATTCAACCTCACCAATTCGAATGCGCTTCCAACCATCTTCAGCAAACGCTTCAGTGTTTGAGACGACAAAATTGGTGCGGAACTGATCCATGGAATGCGTTTCAGGACTACGGCGATTCAACTCATCAAGCGAAGCTTGGCTGATGATTAACATCGGGTAACCATCGGCGAAACTGACATTCTGACCAAGCTTTTCTCGAACACGATTAGATTGCTCACCACAGAACAGAAGTTCTACGCGAACACCAAGCACATCGCTAAACCAATCATCCGCCTCGTCGTTGGTGGTATAGGCAGTGAAGCTATCTTTCCACACTGTTGCAGGCGCTTCTTGCATCTTGAAGTTTGCATATTTTAGGCGCAGCGGTTCTTTGCCTTCGTAAGTAAAAATCAAACCGTCTGGCTGCAAGCTAGAAGACACCTTGACCATTTTAGGGTACTTACGCGCCGTCACCATTGAGCCGTCAGCCAAGGCCAACATAAAACGTCTGTCGAAGGTAAGGCCCTGTTTTTCGACCCAAGCAGAAGAGAGTGCAATTCCACCTACTGATTTAACCGGAAACACGTTGATTTGAGATAAGGAAGGAGCTTGCTCTGAAGCCTTTCGATCTATAGGTGACTGCGACATAACGATTCCAATGTTTTGTTGTTTGTCCCAATGCTAACAAATGGTTATAAATAGATAAACTGGCAGGCATTAAACACTTGATACTAAGCTAATATCTTGAGATGTTTAAACGACTGTCTTATATACATAAAGACACCAATGCATTAGCTTTCGCCATACGTTCTATAATTTGAACACGGTTATCGCATTGAACCTTCATTGAATAAAAAGGATTTATCATGAACAAACTCGTCATTATCATTTTATGTGTACTGCTTCCGCCTGTTGGCGTGTTCTTCGCTCGCGGCGCCGGGAAAGATTTGGTGATTAATATCATTCTTACTTTCTTCTTCTGGGTTCCAGGAATGATCCATGGTCTGTGGGTAGCCACCCGCTAACCCTTATTAACAAATAGATACCGAATAAAATATCCATAAAAACAAGCTCCTAGCCATGAAGAGTTAAAAATAGGATGAAATGAAAGTACTTTTCCACTATCATCCTGTCGCCTAAACGTAAGCGATTGCTTTCACAGATTTCGCTGAGTTTAGGCTCCAACTACATAACACTTCAAATGGTGGGAGCCTTCAATGACACAACTTACGATTACTCGTCCTGACGACTGGCACGTTCATCTACGCGATGGCGAAGTATTAAAAGATACAGTTCGCGATATCAGCCGTTACAATGGTCGAGCGTTAATCATGCCAAATACCATCCCACCGGTAACCGATACCGAAATGGCTCTTGCTTACCGTGAACGCATCATGGCAGAGCAGCCAAGTGAACAATTCCAGCCTCTAATGGCACTTTACCTGACAGACAACACAACACCTGATGAAATTCGTAAAGCGAAAGAATCTGGCGCTGTTGTAGCAGCGAAGCTATACCCTGCTGGCGCGACGACTAACTCTGATTCAGGTGTAACTTCAGCTCAAAAGATTTACCACGTACTCGAAGCAATGCAAGAAGTGGGTATGTTGCTGCTGGTACACGGTGAAGTAACGGCTCACGATGTTGATATCTTTGACCGTGAAAAAGAGTTCCTAGACACAGTTCTAGCACCGATTGTTAACGACTTCCCTAACCTGAAGATCGTTCTAGAGCACATCACGACGGCAGATGCTGCGACTTTCGTTAAGAACGCTAACGAGAACGTAGCGGCAACCATTACTGCTCACCACTTGCTTTATAACCGCAACCACATGTTGGTTGGCGGCATTAAGCCACATTTCTACTGCCTACCTATCCTTAAGCGCAACACACACCAGTTAGCACTTATTGAAGCAGCAACAAGCGGTAGCAAGAAGTTCTTCTTGGGTACAGACTCTGCACCACACGCTAAAGGTGCAAAAGAGTCAGCGTGTGGTTGTGCAGGTTCTTACACAGCGCACGCTGCGGTTGAACTGTACGCTGAAGTATTCGATTTAGAAGGCAAGATTGAGAACCTAGAAGCATTCGCGAGCCACAATGGCCCAGACTTCTACGGCATGCCACGTAACTCAGATACAATTACGCTCGTTAAAGAAGAGTGGAATGTTGCTGAAACGATGCCTTTCGGTTCAGACATCGTTGTGCCAATCCGTGGCGGCGAGGCGATTGCTTGGTCTGTAAAATAAGCACTTGGGCTGTTAAATAAACACCCTCCATTTAGCGAAAAGGGTCACCATAGTAATTATGGTGACCCTTTTTTGTTTCGATAAAAGACTGTCTTATTCCCAGCAGTAATTTAACGATTACTTACCGCGAATTTTTCCGATAGCAGTCCAAACAGCAACAACGATCAATCCAGCTAAAACCCCAATCACACCATTCAACAGCGTTGGTACCACCGCGGTTGCAATCGAATGTCCACTGAAGTCCATAATAATCGGTTCAATTAAATGATGAATCGCAGGAACGTTGTGCACCACAATACCGCCACCAACCAAGAACATCGCAGCCGTGCCGACAACCGCAAGCATCTTCATCAGCTTTGGTGCAAAGGCGACTAACCCATTACCCAATCTGGTTTTAATGGTACTCCCATTCGATGTGCGCTGGAGATAAAAACCTAAATCATCCAGCTTAACGATCCCAGCCACTAAGCCATAAACACCAATCGTCATCACAACGGCTATCAAACTTACGACAAGAATCTGAGTCACGATACTTGTACCCGTTACGGTACCCAGAGCTATCACAATGATTTCCGCAGATAAGATAAAGTCGGTACGAATTGCGCCTGAGACCTTTCGCTTCTCATACTCTTCAACAGATTCACCCGAGCTGCTTTCCTCATCTTTCTCTTCGTGTTGATGAGCATGAGGAAAAAGCTTTTCTAAGATTTTCTCTGCCCCTTCAAAACAAAGAAACAGACCACCAATCACCAGTAGTGGCATGATCAACCAAGGAATGAATGCACTGATCAATAGTGCTGCCGGAACCAAAATCAGCTTGTTTTTAAATGAGCCTTTGGCGACCGCCCATACCACTGGGATTTCTCTTTCAGCAGAAACACCGGATACCTGCTGGGCGTTAAGGGCTAAATCGTCACCTAATACGCCTGCGGTTTTTTTAGCGGCTACCTTAGACATCAATGCGACATCATCCAACACGGTTGCAATGTCATCTAGCAGTGTTAGTAAACTTGCTCCAGCCATTTTGTTGTCTCTTTATAAAGAATTGAACCATCAATAAAATGTAACACCATCAATTCACTCATCAAAGTTATGAGTCTGTAAAAAATAAAGTCACAAGTTGTGTTTTCTATTGCTGTCTCTGTTAGACAGGAATAATCTGTCTTAATCTTTCACGAACATAAAAGAAAAAGTATTGATGAAAAGTGAATCTACCTACCCGATTGGTAAGCCAGGGCAAAAATGGCAACAAGCAGAACGTGAAGCATGGTTAGCTCAACGAACGGTTAAGCGTGAATACCAGCAAGAAGTTGTACCAAAGATTAAAGCACTGGCAGACCGCTTTGACATCGAACAATACGGCGCACTGAGCTACGACGAAGCTCGCTTCCCACTCTTCGCTATCAAGAGCAAAAACTGGGACGAGTCAAAGCCGACGATTCTGGTAACAGGTGGTGTTCACGGTTACGAAACCAGTGGCGTGCATGGCGCGATCAAATTCGCTGCGACTCAAGCAGAAAAATACACGGCGCACTTCAACATTGTTGTCGCACCTTGTGTGAGCCCTTGGGGCTACGAAGTGATCAACCGCTGGAATCCAAATGCTGTTGATCCAAACCGCTCTTTCTACGACGGTACGCCAGCAGAAGAATCAGCAAACCTACGAGCTCTAGTAGCGTCTCTGCCAGAAGTATTGGTTCACGTTGACCTGCATGAGACGACTGACTCTGATGAAACTGAATTCCGACCTGCACTCGCAGCTCGTGATGGCATTGAGTACATCGAAGGTATGATCCCAGACGGTTTCTACACTGTTGGCGATACTGAAAACCCACAACCTGAATTCCAAGCTGCTGTCATCGCTTCAGTTGAAAAAGTAACCCACATTGCGCCTGCGGATGACGAAGGCAAGATCATTGGTTCAGACGTCACTCAACACGGCGTGATCAACTACCCAATGAAGAAGCTTGGCTTATGTGGCGGCGTGACTGACTGTAAGTACGGTACAACCACAGAGGTTTACCCAGACAGTGACAAAGTAACAGACGAAGAGTGTAACGATGCTCAAGTTGCTGCTGTTGTTGGTGCTTTGGATTACGTTATTCAGCACGAATTGAACGCGTAAGCGTAAACCCGCTCATAGCTAGAACCGGGCACCTAGACTAATAACTAAGAGCCAAGAACTAAAAGAGCCACAAATGACTACTCACTTGTGGCTCTTTTTTGTTTCTCTTTCGCTGATGTCTTCTACGGCATAAAAAAGCTCCCTTGCACGCGGTGCAAGGGAGCTTTGAATCTGCTGATTAGAGTAAGTTCCTATCTAGAGGTACTTACTTAGTGGCCGGAGTAACCGTTTCTTGCCCTTTACCGACTTCTGTCAGTAGGCCTTTCAACAAGCTCACACAACCAATCAAAAGAATGATCGTAAACGGCAGTGCTGCAATAATCGTAATAGATTGCAGAGCTTGGATTGATTGAGTACCACCAATCCACAGCATCACCATCGCGATAGCACCTGAGATAACCGCCCAAACGACTTTCTGTTTCACTGGCACTTCTAATTTACCACCCGCCGTCATGCCATCGATAACGATAGAACCTGAGTCCAACGTTGTAACGAAGAACACGATGATCAGCGCGACTGCGAGAACAGACAGAATGCTACCGAACGAGTAAGCATCTAGCATGTAAAACAAGCTTAGAGATACGTCTGTAATGCCTTGGTCGAGGCCAAGTTGCCCCACCTGATTAATCACTTGCTCGATAGCTACGCCACCGAAGATAGACATCCAAGCTGAAGTCACCAATGTTGGGATAATCAATACGCAAAGTAGGAATTCACGAACCGTACGGCCTTTAGAAATACGCGCTACGAACATACCGAAGAAAGGTGCATACGCTACCCACCATGCCCAGTAGAACACAGTCCAACCATGCAGCCATGTTGTGTCTTCACGACCCGCACTTTGGCTCAAAGCTACGATATTTTTCACATAGCCCGTTGCCGCCGTTGCCATTGAATCAAGCACAGTTGTGAAATTCAATACAGCGATAAGACCAAGGAATATGAATGCAATAACCATGTTCAGGTTACTTAGGAACTTAACACCACCGTCCATACCACGTAGTACAGAGATGATCGCCAAGCCCATGATCAGAACGATGATAGATTGCTGAAGGAAGATGTTGTTTTCCAAGCCGAACACGTGGCTAATACCACTTGCTGCTTGTGTACCACCTAAGCCCAATGAAGTCGCAAGGCCAAACAGAGTAACCAGTACGGTTAGTACATCGATTACATCACCAGTTTTGCCCCACACACGCTCACCCAGAATTGGGTAAAACACAGAACGCATTGATAGCGGTAAGCCTTTGTTATAAACAAAGTACGCCAGACAAAGCGCCGTCATGCCATAGATAGCCCATGCATGAAAACCCCAGTGGAATACGGTTGCGCCTAGCGCCAGTTCACGACCAGCGGCTGTGAAAGGCTCTGCGTCTAATGGCGTTCCGAACCAGTTAGTGAAGAACGCAGTTGGCTCTGCAACACCCCAGAAGATAAGTCCAATACCCATACCTGCTGCGAATAACATCGCAATCCAAGATGACATTGAATAGTCCGCCGTCGCGTCTTCGCCACCTAAACGGATTTTACCCAACGGTGAAAAAGCAAGAACAACAGCAAACGCTAGCATGATGTTAGCTCCCCACATAAACAGGAAGTCAAACTTTGATAGAACAGCACCCTTAATAGAATCAATTGCAGCTTTAGCATCTGCAGGAGGAAGAGCAAGAAGAGTGATGATGAAGAGAAGAGATAAGCCAACTGAGGCTACGAAAACTGTGTTATGGACATCCATGCCCCATTTACTGACGTTGTCTTGACCAACTTGATAGTCAGTAGAATCAATACTGTACTTTTTTGATTTAAAACTCATAAATTATGATGTTCGCATATTCGATTCAACGAATATAAGGACGCTCTCCATATCCAACTACTACTTGATTGGCTCGCCGCATCGCCTAAATAAAAGGCAATAAAAATCACAATAGTTAGTGATAAATGGACTTACTGGCTCAATCCCAAGGCGCACATTATAGCACAGCTCAAAGCATTTTGACTGATTTTTAGCTCAATAGTCACCCAAACCACCGTTGATAGTGATAGTTAACCCAATAAAAACAGAATAAAACAAAAGAATAAAAACCTTTAAATACAACAATTTAAATTAAAATGGCGCACCGTAAAATCACATCCAAACTTTTTGAAGATAATTTTAATAATCACCCAATTTACTTATAGCTCTAATAAAAAAGCCCCGCTATAGGGGCGGGGAAATTACCAAAGGTAAAAGAGAAATCAGTGTTAGGATGTCAGTGCTGCGATTAGCAGAGCAGCACTTCACATTTCAAAGACAGCACATTAGATCGCGAAGCAAAAACCTAGGTTGTAGTCTTCGCCATTCTTCGCCGTGAACTCTTTGTCTTCACTTGATGCATTTGGGCGGCCGCTTTCATCACCTTTTACTAAGCTCACCCAGTGACGAATACCTGAAGAACGGCTAGCCTCAGTTTGGCCAAACGTGGTGCACGTCTCTAATTGGATATCTTGAATATCAACCAACTCCAGGCGGCCAGTGCCTTTACGAGCACCGATTGTCACTTCAACGTGCGTACCGCTTTCATCACGGAATAGGATTGCTGAAGGCTTAGATTTATCACCTGTGTAAGCCACAAAGTGTTTAGCGCGTTTCAAACCTGTGTGTTCACCGTTTTTGAAATAAACCTGAACGTGTCGGTAGTCAATCTCGTAGCTCACTACATCTTCGTGAGAACCAGACTCGAGAGGGAATAGAGTATCAAGCAACTGTTTCGCCATTTTTTGTTTTTCGAGTTGCTTGTCTGCTTTCACCATTTCGACGGCAAAGACAGCTTCAGCAATAAATGTTGAATGGTTTCTGTGAAGTTCTGTTTTGTCTAGTGTCAGCATATTCATAGTCTATCCCTCGTACGGCTTTAAATTTCATTTAGGTCAAACATCCCAATAGACCCTTTTCAAAATTGTTCTTTACTGTGTGGTTTCCATGTTTTTCATACTACTGTTATTTTTTAAACAATTTCACAACAAAAATTTCACACTGTGAATTTTACTAAATTGCTTCTTTACACACACCCGTATTTCGAGCCCCTAGCCCTTTATTTACCTAGGCTGAGGGCTCACTAGAAACACTTTTACGTCTTGTTTGATTTTGTGTAATAACCCACCCCAACCAACTTATTGTCGATCACTCGGTAGTAGGTATGCTTGGTTTCGACTTTACTCGACAGCGGATTCAGCCATCGATAGGTGTAAACTCCACGCCCATTTTCTTTGGCGAGATTCAACATCTCAGTAAGAATTGGCTTATCGTCAGGGCTTAGATTTTTACGCTGATTTTTCCATCTTTCAGAGTAAACACGTCGACCATGCGAGCTTCGATGATGCTGCCATCCGGGTTAGTCGCAGAGAACGTTGATTCGCTTACTGCGCGGTCACCACACACAAAGTGGACAGGATCGCTCCAAGCCGCATCTGGAAAGTTCTGCCAAACCAATTCAAAACTATTTCGAACTGCTTCGTACCCTTCGATAGTGTTTCCAAGTTCGCCTTCTACTGCCACGGTGTGGAAGACACAGTCTTCGGTCATAAACGACATTAGCGCTTCAATATCATGGTTATTCCATGCATCACTAAAAGATTGTAAAAAGGCGGTATCGACTTGGTTTTCCAGCACGAATGTCGCTGCATTGGCTTGCATATTCATATTCCAGAATCCTTTATGTTTTCGTTATTGGTTTAAATTTCAGTAGCTTTGCGCCACTTTTTTATTAGAGTGTTTAAACTAGATTTGTGAAAATTTAACAACTTGATAACAAGCTTCGCCACTCTAACTTCGAGTTAGGTTATAAACAATCTTTAAGCTCACAGATTTCATCTTTTTATACATTAATTGGTGTTCTAATTTTATTTATCCTGTAACTCACTAGATTTATATGAGCTCTAAATAAAATCAGTAGAAATATTAGACTTTAGTCGAAATCAAAATCTTGATGATACTTTCGGCCATACTGTTCAAGTTGACGTTCATGAGTATTAACCTGCAATTCAATATTTCCGTCACCTTTATTTATTACTTGATTGTTATCTACATGGGCTTCATTTTTTAAATCCGTTAGTTTCTCTTCGACATACTCTGTCGGTTCATTTAAAACATTCATGGATATTAACTCCTTTATCAGGTTTACTTTCACTGATGGAAGAATATGAACGGACACTAGACCGTTTGAATATCCTTGCTCATCATACAAAGGCTGAATGGCATCATTGCCACCTTCCTTAAATGGGTGAATGGAATACCACTTGTCCTTGCGTGGCTCTTGCTGATCGCAGTCCGCCACATTAAATATCTGAGTTTTGTTGAGATCACATGGTGAGTTAAAAACACTAACCTTATGATAATCAATGGATTTAATAATATTGATACAATCTTTGCTTTGGCTATGACACACAGACCACAACGCATTGACCAGGTTATCTGTCCACTCAAGTAAACGGGTTGGAAACCCCTGTTTCTTGGCTAAACACATCAATAACCAATCGTTTATCTCGTGTGCACTCAACGAATGCCCGCCATAAACTCTCACGGTCGAAAGAAGCTCTTGTTCGACACGGCGAATATTCTTTCGATTTGAGCGACCTAAGCTTGGCATCAAGTTATTATTTTCATAATCACACACTTTATAAATCAAACCACGATGCCCACTACACTCTGTAATAAGTGAATCGATTATTTTATACAGCTCTTCGAGTGAGCTTATATAATGTTTATTTTTCACAACATGCATACTACGATTCACTTAATTTAAATCCGGTAAAATCCAAATATCAACAACCCTATCAATCGATGATAAAAATCAACCAATGATAGCGATTGACCAATAGTCAACGAGTGTCGTTATTGTATTTTTCTAAAATGATAATAAGTATATATCTTCATAAACAAGTATCAGTATTAAAACCATTCACTAAGTAGCTATGAGTTAATGGTCGATTAATAATAACGAGTAACAAAGTTTATATAGCTATAACCACTTATTTTCCTAATGAACATTTAATTAGTGTTCTAATGTTTAACTGGAAATTATTGAACTAAGCGTTTACGTTCTTCACCTAAGTCCTTTGCCAATACCCGTTAATATTGCCCGACCACATTCTCGATTGCACTTTCTCTAACACTCTCGAAAATACCGTGGCCGGACAAACTTCCTACGACTTATACGTAATCTTTGTATTTATCTAGGAAACGAACCGGTGTTGATAGCGCATCTCGGCGGAACGGGTCGCCCAACTCCTGAGTACACATGATTTCAATGATGGTTGTTTTGCCTTCGTTCATCTGCATGTCGTTGGCTTTTTGCAAGGTTGGACCTACATCTTCTAGCTTATCAACCGTGATACCTTCAGCGCCCATTGCTCGTGCAATCTCTGCAAAGCTTTGGTTTTCAAGTTCACCGGCAACAAAGCGTCGGTTGTAGAAGTCGACTTGGTTCTTCTTCTCTGCACCCCATTGACGGTTGTGGAATACCACGGCTGTCACTGGAATGTTATGGCGAACACATGTCATGGTTTCCATCAGGCTCATGCCCACGCACCGTCGCCTGCGTATGAGATAGCTGGACGATGAGGTGCCGCTGCTTTCGCACCAATGATGGTCGGGAATGCGTAACCACAGTTACCGAAACTCATTGCAGCAAAGAATCTACGTGGTTTTTCAAAGCGTAAGTAGCTGTTTGCCACTGAGTTGATGTTACCGATATCCGTCGAGACCATTACGTCTTCTGGCATCGCTTTTTCTAGCTCACGCAGTACTTGGCGTGGGTGTAGGTATTCACCACCAGAGAACGGAGTCTCGTGTGAGTTTTCTTCAATCATATCCAAGCTGAACGAGTCACGTTCGTGTGTCCACTCATCAAGCTCTTTTTCCCAAAGTGCTTTCTCTGTTGCGACCGTGTCTTGACGAGCGCCTTTATTATCATCACACAACAATGCACGGCCTTCCAATCTTTCAGATAGAGCAACCGCAGCTGCTTTCGCATCACCACAGATACCAACCGAAATCTTCTTAACCAGACCTAGCATCTTGTTGTCTGCATCAATCTGAATGATTTTCGCGTTCTTCGGCCAGTAGTCCATGCCATGTTGAGGCAAAGTACCAAATGGACCAAGACGTGTACCCAAAGCGATAACCACATCCGCTTGAGCCATCAACTTCATTGCTGCTTTCGAACCTTGGTAGCCTAAAGGACCACACCATAATGGGTGACTAGCAGGGAACGAGTCATTGTGCAGGTAGCTGTTCACAACGGGTGCCCCCAGTCTTTCTGCCAACGCTGCACACTCTTGAACGGCATCTGCCATTACCACGCCACCACCAGAGATGATGACTGGGAATTTCGCTTCAGCAATCAGGTCTGCCGCTTCATTCAGAGATTTTTCACCACCTGGACCACGATCTAAACGCGCTGGTTTAGGGATCTCGGTTTGAGTTTCACCATAGAAGTAGTCACGAGGAATATTCAGTTGAGTTGGCCCCATTTCGCTCATTGCGCGGTCGAAGCATCGGCCTGTGTATTCCGCCATACGATCTGGGTGCGTTACGTGTCCTTGATACTTAGTAAACTCTTGGAACATTGGAAGCTGGTTACATTCTTGGAAACCACCTAAGCCCATTGTTTTAGTGCCTGTCTCTGGCGTCACAATTACGACCGGGCTATGTGCCCAGAACGCAGCTGCAATTGCTGTTACACAGTTACTGATACCTGGGCCATTTTGCCCGATGACTACACCGTGGCGACCAGATACACGAGAGTAACCATCTGCCATGTGGGCAGCGCCTTGCTCGTGCACTACTGGGACCAATCGAATGCCAGCAGGAGCAAAGATATCCATTGCGTCCATAAATGCTGACCCCATGATGCCGAACATGTCGGTAACATCATTAGCAACCATAGTTTCAACGAACGCTTCTGATGGTGTCATTGTTACTGTGCCGGAAACAACCGTACGTTTTTCTTGCTCGCTCATTCTTCCATTCTCCTTGAGTTAACCAAAATTTCATTTTTCGGAATGAATTGTCTCTTTTTCGAATTCATTTTCACCTTAGTAGTAGAATTTTTGCGCGTCAACTTTTTATATTAAATTGGAACAATTCATTCTAATTAATAAAACTGGATCACATTATTGGTAGTTTTTCGTACAAAAAGTGCCGTTAACTTAACCGGAGCTGTTAATAATCGATGACATATCGCGATAGCAGCGACAAGTGATGAGCTATATAAAGGGAAATATGATGAAAGAGGCGGAATTGGTACCAACGCAACCGGTAAGTGTGAAAGAACGCTTTGGCATCGACAGCAACCTAACGGTGATGGCGTTTGAACATGCGGGAGAGTATGTGCCAAAAATCGATCCTAACTACTGTTTTGATCCTGAAGTGACGCTGGCCATATTGGCGGGGTTCACTTCAAATCGTCGCACCTTGATACAAGGTACGCACGGGACGGGCAAGTCTTCTCACATTGAACAAGTTGCCGCGAGATTGAACTGGCCATGCTTGAGGATCAACCTAGATGGGCACTTAAGCCGATTGGATTTCATCGGTAAAGACAGCATCGTCATTAAGGACGGAATGCAGGTAACTGAGTTTAAAGAAGGCATTCTTCCGCAAAGCATTCAACAACCCATCGCATTGGTGTTAGATGAGTACGACGCTGGTCGCCCTGACGTGATGTTTGTGATTCAACAACTGTTAGAACAAGACGGCAAATACACCTCTTTAGAGCAAAACAGAGTGATCACGCCTCACCCTTCTTTCCGCCTGTTTGCTACCTGCAACACGCTTGGCTTGGGTAACTTCTCAGGTTTGTATTCTGGCACTCAAGTGCTTAACCAGAGTCAATTAGATAGATGGAACATCATCGCCACGCTCAACTATTTAGATCCACAACATGAAACTAAGATCGTGTTATCCAAGCTTCCAGAGCTGAATAATGAAAGTGGCCGACAACTGGTTGAGAAAATGATCGCAACGGCAGGGTTAACGCGCAACGGGTTTCGGGCTGGCGACCTTTCAACGGTGATGTCTCCGCGAACGGTGCTCACTTGGGCCGAAAACATCCAAATATTCGATGATGTAGCCACCGCATTTAGGTTGTCATTCTTGAATCGCTGTGAAGACGAAGAGAAAGAACTGGTTAGCGAATACTATTTCCGTTGCTTTGGTGAAGCCTTGGAAACGCATACTCAAAACTATTCGCACTCGGAGTCGTAAACCATGGCCAATGTTTCTTCCCAGCAGAAAAAGATCCTCGATATTGATGTGTCTGTCGCCAGAGCAATCAGTGGCGAACTCAATCTGAACTATCGGGGAGAACGTCTCTATAAAGGCAATAAGCCCTGTTATTACCAGTCAGCACATACTAACGATCTCACCTTTGTGTCTCGCCACGAGCTAAAAAGCAGCAAGCTATCGATGCAAGGTAAGATCGATTCATCGGCATTACGACTCTTGCTTTCAGATGCTGATCTTCACTACTCATTGCGACCGAAAAACGAGGTCGAACGTCTGTTATATGACTTCTGCGAGCAGGTGCGAATTGAATCGCAAGTTCCATCTTATCTAAAAGGCGTTACCACCAGCATTCAGTTCAACTTTGCGTATTGGAGCGACCAATATCATCAGAATGGCTTCACCGAATCACGAATAGGCATGTTGCTGTTTACTCTGATGCAAGTCATCCACACCCGCTTAACCGGTGTTCCGGTTTCGGAACCCATTGCTGAGACCATTGAATCGACTCGCGCCGGCATCGTGCCTACCTTCGGTCACAGCTTTAAACGCTTAAAGCAACATAGAACAGACAAACAACTGTTTGCACACAGTGCCAATGAGCTTGCAGCCCTTGCACAAGAGTTAATCATCCAAGAACAGGAAAGTGATAACTCACCCACACCAACCGTTGAAGAAGACATCAAGATCCTTGCACAGCTTGCCTTGATTGTTGATGGTGACATTCAAGATCAAGACGTCGATACCGACATCACAGGCAGTAGCAAGGTATTCGAGTTGTCGGGCGCCAATTATCAGGTCTTTAATTCAGAATTTGATCAAGTCATCGCCGCAGACAAACTCGTCAGGCGTACCCTATTACTCGAACTGAGACAAAAGCTAACCGATGACATCATGGCGAGACAAGTCAACACTCGCCGTTTAGCCGCTATGCTTACTAGCTTTGTTGCCACACCACAGAGGAACCGACGTCAGGACCATTTAGAAGAAGGCATTGTTAACGCCACCACCATCACCAAGCTCGTCACATCGCCATTGGATAGCACTGTCTTTTATCAACCTGACATCGGTACATCTCATCAATGTGCCACCACATTTTTGATGGACTGCTCTGGCTCAATGCAAAAGCACATTCACAAGCTAAGCCTACTGATTGATACAATTCTCAAATCCGTTGGACTGGCCAACATCCCTTTCGAGATTATTGGCTTTACGACCAATAACTGGAACGGTGGCAAGGTCTATCGGCAGTGGCTTAAACAAGGCCAACCAAAGCACCCGGGCCGCTTAAACGAAGTTCGGCACATCGTGTTTAAGGATTTTGATACCCATTGGAGAGGTTCTCGACTTGGCATTGCGAGTCTTCGTAAAGCCGACATCTTTAAAGAAGGAATTGATGGCGAAGCGGTTCAGTTCGCGAGTCATCGATTGCAGCAGCACACCGCCCAGCGAAAGGTTTTGATTGTGTTCTCAGACGGCTGCCCGATGGATACCGCTACCAGTACCGCCAACGATCAGTTCTATTTAGATAACCATCTCAAACAGGTGATTGAACGTGAGTCGACCAAAAACGGTATTGAGATTCATGGTGTGGGAATGGGAGTGGATTTGAGCCCGTACTATCGCAGCAACATCACGTTAGATGTACAAGAGAGCTGCTTGTTTGGGCTATCTAGGAGCATATTTGAGATGCTAAAGCGTGTTTAAACAGGGAAGCTTAGGCTAGCGAATCACTAACCTCCTTTGTCGAGAATGGTTTTACGAGGAGCCAAACAACGACCATGCAGAGACAGCCATCAAATATCCGCCTATCAGCATTAACACCGTAAACACCAGCTTTCTGAGTTGATCATTAGACAGCGGCGGTGGAAAGCGCCGAGCAAACATAGTGACAAGCGCTACCAAGGGAACAGCAATAGCAGATAACCACAGTATGCTCTGTTCCATGTCGCCTGCAGCGTAGACATTGACAGTACGCGACATCGACGTACAAGCGAAAACCATCAACAGTGTGCTTCGCACCAGATCGAGCGTAAAAGGCTGCCGATAGAGATGATAAACAATCGGTGGACCTGCCATCCCAAACAACCCACCCGCTAACCCAGAGCTAAAGCCTGAGACAAGGAAAGATACGGTTGCCGAGCGATCCTTTCTGGTTTTAGGTTTGAACATAAAACTCAAACCTGCGAATAGCACCATCGCACCCAATAGTCCTCGGAGAATATGCGTTGCCGAATCGCTTAACTCGTCCAGCAAGTACACCCCCATCGAAACGCCGGGAATAATACCGATGACCAACACCACCAGAATCTTGAGTTCCCCAAGCAGTGGCTTACCCATCAATGCAACCAAGCAATTGAACAAAGTCACAATACTGACCACAGCAGCTATAACGGGTAAGGAAACCAGATTAAGGCTAACCGTTAAACCAATCACGATGATACCGAGGCCAAATCCGGTGACAGTTTGAAAATAGGTACCCACCGCAATAGTGGTAAGAATGGCGAGTAAAACAGGTAACTCCATTAGCAATCCTAATTAGGTTGTTTGGGGATTGGATATGAGTGCGAATTTGAGTGCTAGATTCAGGAGCGAGATGTTAATACCTAAAATCAAACGTCGACTCTTGTCTTTCTTCAACCTCAGCTTCAGTATCAGCCTTAGAGTCAGACACTTTCCCTTGCTGCGCTTGTACCGCGGTCACCGCGATCACATTAAAGATGTCTTGTGCACAACACCCTCTTGATAAGTCATTCGCAGGTTGATTCAACCCTTGTAACAGTGGACCAATCGCAACTGCCCCGCCTAACCTTTCCGCAAGCTTATAACCAATATTACCTGCTTCTAAATTGGGAAATATCAACACGTTCGATTGACCTTTCACCTCTGAATCTGGCAGCTTTTTCGCCGCTATTTCAGTCACAATCGCGGCATCGAGTTGAACATCCTGATCGACGGCGATTCCGGGACAACGTTGTTTCACGAGTTGAGCAGCATTACGCACCTTATCGACCGATTCGTGTTTGGCACTCCCGTTGGTCGAAAACGACAGCATCGCGACTTTAGGCTCTTCCATCAGTAGCGTTTGAGCACTGTTTGATGCGGCCACGGCAATCGATGCCAGCTCGGTTTCAGTGGGGTTAATCACCAAACCACAATCGCTGAAAATCATACCGCCTTTAAGATTATGGAAAGGCTCACACAACATCATCAGAAAGAAACTGGATACCAATTCACTGTCTGGCGCGGGGCCGATAATCTGAAGCGCAGCTCGCACCACATCAGACGTGGTATAAACCGCACCATTAACTGTGCCATCCACCAGCCCCTCTCTGACCATCAGATTGGCAAAAACAAGTGGATCTTGAACCCGCTCTAGGGCGTCATCATAAGTCATGCCTTTAGCTTTTCTTAATGTATACAGCCGCTCAGCGAGCACTTCTTTGAGTGACGACGCCTGTGGAGAAACAATATGAATGCCAGCGAGGTTAATGTGGTGAAGTTCTGCAGCAGCGATGATCGCCGATTCATCGCCGACTAGCGTGATGTAAGCGAGCTGTTTATCTATCGCCAATCGCGCCGCTTTGAGTACACGAGGGTCTTCTGCTTCACTCAAAACAACGCGCTTACGATCTAAATGAGCTTTATCAATAATCCGTTCAATCGCCTTCATCTTAAAATTCCATTTATTGAGATCAATTGTTCCATAATTTATATTTATATAATTAGAATAATAAAAAAGGTCAACTTTTATTCAGATAATTGAAGAATAATGATTTGGTATGTACACTCTTAGGCATAGACATATCGCAAGGATGAATCACTGTATGCAAACAGAAACACCGCAAGTTCAAGGGGATACACCGACCCTCCGACTTTTTGCACTATTAGAGGTGATAGCGCAAAAAGACGAGTTTATTTCTCTGCAAGGTTTAGTCGAAGAGACCGGATTGCCAAAACCCACGCTGCACCGAATGCTTCAGCAATTAGAAGCCGCGGGCATCATTCAAAGAGATGGCGACGAAAAGCACTACAGCTCAGGCATTCGACTAAGAAAACTTGCCGAAAACCTACTTTTGAATAGCACCATGCACAGCGCGCGACGCACGATCCTTGAAAATCTAAGAGCAGAAGTCGGTGAGAGTTGTAACCTGACGGCTCTTTCAAGTGGTGAAATCATCTATCTCGATCGTGCCGAAACTGAAGCTCCCCTTCGCTTTCACCTGCACCCCGGCTCTCGCGTTCCCGTGCACTGCTCGGCTACTGGAAAACTGTTTTTAGCTCATATGTCTAAGTCGCAGCGCAGACGATTAATTGAAAATGTGCCGCTGACTCAATACACAGTAAACACGATTACCGACTATTCGACTCTAGAGAAAGACATTGAAGAAGCGAAAATCCAAGGTTTTGCTATTGATGACGAAGAGTTTTTACCAGGCTTAGTCTGTATCGCTGTGCTGATACCCTCACCAACAGGTCAATCAAACCTAGGCCTAGCGATACAAGCACCTGTGATTCGAGTGAAACCGGACGAAGCAATAAAATTCTTGCCCGCACTTCAAAAAGCAGCAAAAGCGCTGGCGAAAATCGAAGCTGATAATTGGAGTCAGCAGTAAACACTTTCTTAGAGAATTTCGAAGTCCATGACTTAGCTGATCATGGATTTCGAAAAACCTACTTTGATAGACATGATTTGGTAAACAATGCTTGCGCAAACAAGGGCTTCAAAACTATCGAATTAACAACGACAATCTGCGACTAATCAACATTTGGTCGAAGTGATCTGAACACTCGCCAACCCGCACATCAGCAACACGTCTAAAGTAATCACGACAAAGGAATCACGATGCTAAACATTGATAACCAGCACTTACTCTCTTTTATGGTGACAGAAGCGAACAACGCAGTTGCAGTCACAAACCCAGCAACGGGTGAACTCATCGGGCACGCACCGATATCATCAGAAACAGAGTTATCGAGCGCGATTGAACGAGCTCATGTAGCGCAAAAAGAGTGGGCAAAAATCCCTGCTAAATCTCGTGCTGCACTACTTCATCGCTGGCACCAGTTGATCCTCGAAAACAAGAATGACCTTGCTCGAATCATGACGATTGAACAAGGTAAACCGTTAGCCGAAGCGGCAGGCGAAGTGGTGTATGGCGCGAGCTTCATTGAGTGGTTTGCAGAAGAAGCAAAGCGCACTTATGGTGATTCCATTCCTAGCACAGTCGCAGGCAAACGTTTGGTGACCATCAAGCAACCGATCGGAGTGGCGTGCGCGATTACGCCATGGAACTTCCCTATTGCAATGATCACTCGTAAAGCGGCTCCTGCCTTAGCTGCGGGTTGTAGCTTTGTCGTGAAACCTTCGGATGAGACACCGCTTTCCGCGTTTGCTGTGGTTGAACTGGCTTATCAAGCGGGTATCCCTAAAGATCTACTTCAAGTGGTGCTTGGTGAAAGCCCTGAACAAGTGGGCAACCTATTCACTTCGCATCCGCTTATCAAAAAAATCTCTTTCACTGGGTCGACCCGTGTGGGCAGTATTTTGATGGCTCAAGCAGCAAAAGGCATCAAACGCACCTCAATGGAACTTGGCGGTAACGCACCATTTATTGTGTTTGACGATGCCGACATCGATGCAGCCGTTCAAGGGGCAATGGCGTCGAAGTTCCGTAATGCAGGTCAAACATGTGTCTGTGCAAACCGATTCTACGTTCACAGTAAAGTGTACGATAAGTTTGTGGCTAAATTCGATCAAGCGGTTCAGCAGCTTAAGATTGGTAACGGCTTAGATGAAGGTGTCACGATTGGCCCTGTTGTCAGCCTGAACGCAAAGAACAACATCCAAGCTTTGGTAAACCGAGCGATTGAACAAGGTGCCACGCCTGTCACGCCAACTCAGGAACTTAATGGGCTTTTCATTCAACCTGTTGTTCTTAAAGATGTAAAACACAGCATGGACATCGTTCAACAAGAGATCTTTGGCCCAGTCGCGACCGTGATGAAATTCGACACGGACGAAGAGCTTATCGAGATGGCCAACGATACGATTTATGGTTTGGCGTCTTACTTCTACAGTCAGAACATCCACCGAGTGTGGAACATTGCAGAAGCGCTTGAGTACGGTATGGTCGGCATTAATGATGGCCTGATCTCAACCGAAGTCGCGCCTTTCGGTGGTGTGAAACAATCAGGTATTGGCCGTGAAGGTGCGAAAGAAGGCATCGATGAGTACATGGACATTAAGTATCTTTGCTTTGGCGGAAAATAAGGTTGGTAGTAACTAAGTTCTGGCAGTGATTAGGGCTCGGAAATAATTAAGTCTTAGTGAGCACTAACCTGCCCCATTCTCCCCCCTTCCCACCACAAAAATGAATCAAAAAAAAGCCGCGCTATAAAAGCGCGGCACCTTGGGCTCGGTTAAAGGGGGTTTCTTTTTTTAGTATTTTACATTCTCTGTTTTTGTTATTCGGTTGCTTCACTATCCCTGCGCTTTCAGTTTTAGACGCATCGCGTGCAGCACTGGCTCGGTGTAACCGCTCGGCTGAGCACAGCCTTCGAATACCAACTGACACGCCGCTGAAAATGCAATGCTGTTTTCAAAATCAGGCGCCATGTTACGGTAACTCGGGTCGCCAGCGTTTTGCTCATCCACCACTGCGGCCATACGCTTCATGGTTTTCATTACCTGAGCTTCCTCGCAAATGCCGTGACGTAACCAGTTCGCAATATGCTGGCTTGAAATACGCAGCGTCGCTCGGTCTTCCATTAACCCTACATCGTTAATATCAGGTACCTTCGAACAACCAACGCCTTGGTCAATCCAACGAACCACATAACCCAAAATACCTTGGGTGTTGTTATCCAGTTCACTTTGAATATCTTGCGCGGTAAGCTTTTGATCGCCCAGTAACGGGATAGTAAGAATATCATCGACATTGGCTCTCACTCGCTCACGAAGCTCTTTCTGACGGCTTGGTACACTCACCTTATGATAGTGCAGCGCGTGCAAAGTCGCGGCGGTTGGAGAAGGAACCCAAGCGGTATTGGCACCCGCTTGTGGATGTCCGATTTTCGCGTCCATCATCTTCGCCATATTATCCGGCTCTGGCCACATACCTTTACCAATCTGGGCTTTACCTTGCAGGCCACAAGCTAAGCCAAGATCAACGTTTTGATCTTCGTATGCGCCAATCCAAGTCATGGTTTTCAGCTGTGTTTTAGGAGCAAAAGGCCCCGCTTCCATACTGGTGTGAATCTCATCACCCGTTCGGTCTAAGAAACCTGTGTTGATAAACACAACACGATCTTTAGCTGCACGAATACATTCTTTAAGGTTAACCGAAGTACGACGCTCTTCGTCCATGATGCCGACTTTTATCGTGAATCGATCTAGCCCTAATGCATCTTCAATACGGCCAAACAATTCATTAGTAAAGGCGACTTCTTCAGGGCCATGCATCTTAGGTTTTACGATGTTGATACTGTTCGCAGTCGAGTTTTGGTACGCGCTGTTGCCTTTTAAATCATGCATCGCAATTAACGAAGTGATCATGCCATCCATAATGCCTTCAGGCACTTCATTACCTTCGGCATCAATAATCGCAGGGTTAGTCATCAAGTGGCCGACATTACGGATGAACAACATGCTGCGGCCTTTTAGTGAAATCTCACCACCCGTCACGCTGGTGTATTGGCGATCGGGATTAAGGTTACGAACAATAGTTTTGCCGTTTTTCTCTAGTGATTCTTGCAGATCACCTTTCATCAAGCCTAACCAGTTACGGTAAGCCAATGCTTTGTCTTCACCATCAACTGCAGCAACCGAGTCTTCGCAATCCATAATGGTTGTTAGGGCAGCTTCGACCAACACATCTTTAATACCCGCCACATCAACGCTACCAATCGGTGCGCTTGGGTCAATTTGAATTTCGATGTGCAGATTATTGTGTTTAAGAAGAATGCACGAAGGGGAACTTGCGTCACCTTGATAGCCAATGAACTGGTCGCTATCAATGAGAGTGACTTCTTCGCCGTTATCGAGTGTCGCTATGAGCTTATTGCCGATGCTAGCGTTACTGATGCTGTATTTGGTCACGTCTTTATGAGAGACACCGTTTAATGGCGCTGCATCATCAAGGAACTCACGAGCATAAGTCACTACTTTAGCGCCACGAGCAGGGTTAAAGCTTCCGCCCTTTTCCGCGCCATCACTTTCACTGATCACGTCCGTTCCGTAGAGCGCATCATATAGACTGCCCCAACGCGCATTGGCTGCGTTAAGTGCAAAGCGTGCGTTCATGATTGGCACCACAAGCTGCGGCCCTGCTTGTGTTGCGATCTCAGGCTCTACGCTCGCTGTCGTCACTTGAAAGTCATCGCCTTCAGGAACCAAATAACCGATCTGCTGTAAGAACTGTTTGTACTCTACAGGATCTAGCGTTTGCCCGGCACGCTCTTGGTGCCAAACGTCAATTTGATGTTGAAGATCTTCACGCTTGATAAGCAATGCGCGATTTTTTGGCGCCAAATCTTCAAGGATGGTTGCAAATGATTGCCAAAAGTCTTCAGCGACAATGCCTGTTCCAGGAATCACCTGCTCATTAATTAATTGGTAGAGGGTGCTATCAATGTTCAAGCTTCCCTGTTGAATACGACTGCTCATAAAATCTCTCTCAAACTAATTTATGGCTACTCAATAAATTTTCGTGACTAGCTCAAATTTACTTTACTGACTTAAACTTACTTAACGGACATGAATTTAGCTAATTTATGCCGGTTATATTGGATATTCATATAAAAAATACCCTAAAAACTGTGTTATTCCGTTACTCCACTCTCGATTTCGTTAGCGACACTTTTAATCAAACGACGCATCCACTGGTGGTCTGGATTGGTTTGTAACAATGGACTCCACGCCATCTTCACCTCAAAGGGTTCAATCGCAAATGGCGCAGGCTTGATCAACAATCTAGGGTTATTGCGCTGCAGTTGAGCGGCTTTGGTAGGAATAGTCAGGATCAGGTTCTTCTGTTGTGCGAAGAGAATCGCCGACAAGTAGTGTCGCGTAAACACCGTGATGTTACGGGTTTTACCAATGCGCATTAGTGCTTCATCTATCCAACCAAGCTTTTGTGCTTCGCTTGGGTTTATCCCGACTCCCGTTCCCATACCAGTCTTACTTACCCAAATATGTTGCGCCTTTAAATAAGACAAAATATCGAAATTGTCGGCTATCGGGTTGTCACAACTAAATAGACAAGAAAACCCGTCGTGCCAAAGGCTCATCTGGTGAAACGACTGAGGAATATCGTCAAATCGGTTGATAATTATATCAACGGTACCTTGCTCTACATCCTGATAGCTCACATCACTTGGCGTCATTATATCCAGTCGTATTTTCGGTGCTATCTCGCTCAGTTTTTTTAATAGCGGCTGAATAATGGTCGACTCTGCATAGTCACTCGCCATGATACGAAACACGCGTTCACTGTCTTCTGCATTAAACTCTGTGGTCGGTTGCAGTGTCTTCTCTACATTCGCCAAGATGTTTCGAATCAGTGGCTGCAACTTGTGCGCGCGTTCGGTCGGTATCATCCCTTCACTTGTTCTCACTAATAGCGGGTCTTCAAACAGATCACGCAATCGGCGAAGGCCATTACTCATGGCTGGTTGAGTAATACCCAATTGATTTGCTGCTCGTGTAACGTTTCTTTCACGTAGCAACATGTCTAAATACACAAGCAAATTAAGGTCTATACGAGCAATATTCATAAGAAAAATACCGAATATAATAACTATAAATTAACAAAATTATCACATGCGTGGTTATTCTTTGTCCATAGCAAAGTTTTAATCCAAGCCAATTTGGCAACCATACCCCACGTGAAACTAAGGAATAGTTATGTCGCAAATTACACAAGATATCGAAATGATAGAAGTTGCAAAAAGCGCTGCAGGTGCTCCATGGGATGCAATCAATGCTGAATCTGCTGCTCGTATGCGAGCTCAAAACAAATTCAAAACAGGTCTGGATATTGCGCAATACACGGCAGATATCATGCGTGCAGACATGGCGGCTTACGACGAAGACAGCTCTCAATACACTCAGTCTCTGGGTTGCTGGCATGGTTTCATCGGCCAACAAAAGCTGATTTCTATTAAGAAGCACTTTGATGGCAAGACTGACCGTCGTTACCTATACCTTTCTGGTTGGATGGTTGCTGCACTTCGCTCTGACTTTGGTCCACTTCCAGACCAATCTATGCATGAGAAAACATCCGTTGCTGGCCTAGTAGAAGAGCTATACACATTCCTACGCCAAGCCGATGCTCGTGAACTGGGTGGTTTATTCCGTGAGCTAGACGCTGCACGTGAAGCAGGCGATGTGAACCTACAAGACCGTATTCAAGACAAAATCGACAACCACGTGACACACGTAGTGCCAATCATTGCCGATATCGATGCTGGTTTCGGTAACGCAGAAGCGACTTACCTAATGGCTAAGCAGATGATTGAAGCGGGAGCTTGTTGTCTACAAATCGAAAACCAAGTAGCCGATGAGAAACAATGTGGTCACCAAGACGGCAAAGTAACGGTTCCACACGCTGACTTCCACGCAAAACTTCGTGCGCTTCGTTACGCTTTCCTTGAGCTAGGCATCGACAACGGCATCATCGTTGCTCGTACCGATTCACAAGGTGCTGGCCTAACAAAAGAAATCGCCGTAGTGAAAGAGCCGGGCGACCAAGGTGACATCTACAACTCATACCTAGATGTTGAAGAGATTGATGTTGCTGATATGGCTGAAGGCGATGTTTGTTTCAACCGTGACGGCAAGCTAGTTCGACCTAAGCGTCTACCTTCAGGTTTATACCAATTCCGCCAAGGTACTGGTGAAGATCGTTGTGTATTTGACTGTATCGAAGCAATCAATGCAGGTGCTGACCTACTTTGGATTGAGACTGAGAAACCACACATCGGCCAAATCAAAGAGATGATGGATGGCGTTCGTGAAGTACACCCTAATGCGAAACTGGTATACAACAACTCTCCATCGTTCAACTGGACACTAAACTTCCGTCAACAAGCATACGACGCAATGGTTGAAGCTGGTGAAGACGTTTCTGCCTACGACCGTGCTAGCCTAATGAGTGCTGAATATGACGAAACTGAATTGTCTAAACGAGCTGATGACAAGATTCGCACATTCCAAGCAGATGCGTCTCGTGAAGCAGGTATCTTCCACCACCTAATTACTCTACCGACTTACCACACTGCAGCGCTGTCAACCGACAACCTTGCGAAAGAGTACTTCGGTGACCAAGGCATGTTGGGCTATGTTGCAAATGTTCAGCGCAAAGAGATACGCCAAGGTATCGCATGTGTTAAACACCAAAACATGTCTGGTTCAGATATGGGTGATGACCATAAAGAGTACTTCGCGGGTGAAAACGCACTAAAAGCAGCGGGTGAACTGAATACATCGAACCAATTTGATTAATCGCTAGTACTTTTTTGATTAGTCACTAACACTTTTGATTAATCGCTAACGCTAAAGCCTCCCCCGTCCTTCTCTCTTACTTAGGTAAGATCCGGGGGAAGGCTTTGAGATAAAGCTTGTACTGCCAGCTTTATCTCAAAGCCTCAGATTTGTGTTCCACACCACGGTTAACCGAACAACTTCTGTTTAAGCTAACTGTATACGTATTTGTTCAGATTCCTATTTGTTAAGATTCTTATTTTTTGAGAGTGCCTATGACTTCAATACCTACACACCTACAAGATGCAAAAACACTGTTATCAGAGAATGGTTTCGCGACGGGTGATACTTGGTATCACGGCACATCTTCAGCTTTATTGGCTTCGATTCAAGGCCAAGGTTTAAAACGTTCTGGAGACAAAGCGCTCAACGAAGCAGCTTCAAAAACTATGGCAACCATCGGCAACAACTATACCGAATCGGTTGAGCCAGTGTTTCTCACTCAGAGTAAAGAACTGGCGTACTACTGGGCTCAACAAACCGTTCGTGAGCGAGGCGTTCGATTCGAAGGTGAAGAACAGCCTATCGTATTAGCGGTAAACTTATCTGAAAAGCAACGTGCCAAAGTAAGACCGGACGTAGGAGCAATGAGTCTATTGATGATGAGTGTGGGCGAGCAATTCATGTCTCACCTCACTGAAATTTATCAAGCCAATAACATTGCAGGCCCCGACATCGAGCTTCGCACTGCTGATCGCATGGACTACCTCAATAAACTCGGTATGGCCTACATTGATGAAGACATCAGCCGTGCTTGTGTTCAGGAGTTAGCTGAGCCCGAGTTGGCCGACTGAAAACGTTCAACAAATCAGTCTTCTTAAAAACAAAAATGGCTCCCAATACGGAGCCATTTTTATTTGCTATAAGCCTATCTCACAAGATACAGACGCATCTAGATTATGAGCACAGAAGACCTTTCTGTGCAGGTTGCGTCATTTCGATGTCACCTTGTAGAGAACGGTAAACGATGGTGTTCCACACTTCACCATTATCCATTTCAAACTCAATAGCGTAATTCAAACCCGCGACAACCTGAGTTCGAACACTCAAGATCTGCTTGAGCTCAGCTGAAGTGTTCATTTGGCTAAGAACTGCGTTTAAAGCTTGCTTGGCTTCTGGTGTTATCTCACTTTTCGACCAACCACCCGTCAGGTTTTTAGTGCTGCAGATGGGGTTCGCATTCTCTTGCGGTTGAGTTGGTACCTCTGATTTCTGACTACACCCAGCTAACGCCACGACACTAAACAAGGTTGCTGTTCCAAGTAATGATGTTAATCGTACGTTCTTCATAAATTCTCTCTACCTCAATCATTTACGAGGGATTACTCGCAATAATGTTTCATATGCAGGCAAGCTTAAACCTCGAATGTCATCACTTCATCAGAGATTATGGTGTAACTACTCTATAAACACAGGAGATTGTCAGGAAAACAAACCGAGCGCTGGAGCCCTTCGCTTATCCACCTGATATTTAGAACATTAAAATGGGTAGTGAGAGAATAAGCGAGTATAAGAAAGGTACAATTAATCAGTTAATTACATACTTAACACCCAAAACATTTCCGTTACGATTAATAAGATGAGCTCATGTTGATTTGGATTATGATATTGGTTCAAAAAATAGATATTTGAGATTATTTTATAAATTCAAAAGTTTATGCTCGGCTTAATCATGTCTGATTTTAAAACTGTGAACCAGCCCTACAAGTTGTTGATAATAATGTACTTTGTTCATCTGTGAATTCATTCAAATATGGAAAATCTTTATTGTTAAGGGTGGGTGCAAGTAGTAAAATCTCACCCGATTATGCAACTTACTTCTCACAACATGGACACAAGTAAAGTTACGATTAGCTCTCTCAAAGTAACGTAACTTCAAACACATACCTAAAATCAGTGTCCTATAGATAGTGCAGATCAAATAAAAATAATTATATAAACCTAGGCTAGGTTAAACATGAAATTAACGTCGTCTTTAGGCTCACTGTTGGCTAGCAGTCTGTCTATCGAAATAAAACAGCGAGCGCTGATAGAGCTCGTCATCAGCACTTATCAGCCACATGAGCGCACTGAGCTTTTTCAAAGCGTGACTGAATATCGTAGAAGCCAATTAGAATTGCTTTTCCCAGAGCATCAAAACAAAAGCTACTCTGTATTGTTTGAGGTGATGGACTACCGCGATCTGATTCTGCGCTATCCAAATACACTATCTGCAGAAATTGCTCTTCTAGAACAGGCTGTAGGGCAGTGCTATATGCATTGGCTAGATTTCTGGTGTGAGTGTGAAATTGCTGCGATCAAAGCAAAATCTCCATTAAATCCAAGCTCCATTTCTCATGTCGACCTCCCTATCAATGACAGTGCTTATTACGGTGCGATCATCGAACAGATAGAACATGAGCCACTTTTGGTACAAACACCGAGTCACCCACAAGGAATGCCAATCAGCGATGCCATTGCTTTAAGCAATCTTGAGGTGTTCATCAAGGGTGAAAAATGGTTTGAGATGCTGCCTTTATTACACCTTTCTCAGGCAGGCAAGCATTTTATTCTGCTCAAACATCCAGTCGATGAAGCCTTTCCGACACTGGCTTCCTCTGCGCTGATTCAAGACTGGTCTAAGAATGACACTTGGCTAAGTTACGCACCGCCGTTCAGCAATGAGCAATGGCAATACTGTTTACCCGATTACGGCTGCGATGAACTCGCAGAGTTACAACTTTTCACACCGCCTACACTGTCAAAATGTTACTCTCTCCCAGAATTTGACCAACAATTCCAGTTACAATTGTCCGAATCTCGAGCCATATGTGAAGTTCTGCGCTTAACCGTCAGTGGAAATACCCAACAAAAACTCTACTTCCTCTATCTCGCTCAAAAAGAGCTAATGAGCGTCTTACATCAAGTTGGCTACAAAATTGGTTTCACCATCATTGAACAACCTTTCATGCTTCAGTTTTATCAAACCATTGATTCCAATGCATACTTCCATTCTGGGTATTGCGAATTAAATGACGATGGCACGACCATTTATCGTGGATTCTGGAATTTTGAGATGATGGTAAAAGCGTTCAATAATGTCGATTTTCGAAGCTACAAACGCGCAGTGCGAGAAAGCAGAAAGTCATTAGAAAAGTCGCGCTCGGCAGGAAAAACTAGCTCGGTGAAAAAGGATGAACATGTTTGATTTCGGCCTAGAGGCGATCATCTATGCAAAAGCAATCACACTGCTTGCAACCGTGGCTGTGGTTGTCATGTGGTTGTTCTATTACTGCTATCGCCTGAAACAGAAGAACGAAGTGATCGCAGGGACACACCATGCCCCTTACATCGCGTATTCGATCTGCATTGTTGCGTGGATCAGCAGTAACGCTTATTTCCATACCGACTTATTACCGGAACTTGGGGCCTCGGCCGCCGTGTTCGCCGCAAAGTTTGCCAACCTCGCCTCGTTCTTTGCGTTTGCCTTTGCCTATTACTTCTCGTGCAAACTCGCCGCTGAACAACGTAATGGTAAGGTTCATGTGTGGCAGCAAGCCATTTTCGTCACCCTGACCGTCTACTCCTTCTTTATCAATTTAAGTCCGGGGTTAACCGTTGAACACGTCACCATTGCAGGCCCAAGCCAGTTCGTGATTGAGTTTGGCCCGCATACGCCGTACTTCTTTATTGGGATGATTAGCTTTGTAGTGCTAACACTACTCAACCTGGTGGCCATGCGCGCCAACAGCAGCAAGCTAACTTTAGCCAAAACCAACTATATGATCGCCGGCATTTTAGTCTTCATGCTGTCTACTGCGACGATCCACCTAGGCATGACCTACTTCTTGCGTGATTTCTCGCTCACTTGGCTGCCACCAGCTTTGTCGATAAGTGAAATGTTGTTCGTTGGCTATGCCCTGCTGACCTCGCGCTTCTACAGCGTGAAATACCTGGCGTACATGAGCCTAAATGCGATGTTGGTTTGTGCTATTTTGGTGATCCCTTTTGGCGCGATATTTATCCCGCTGACAGACGACAGTCAATGGCTTGTTGCTATCCCAATCTGCGCGATTATCGGCATCACGTGGCATGTTCTCTACAAGCGCGTAAGCCACTACGCCTCGTTCTTTGTCTACGGAAACAAGAAAACGCCAGTACAACAGATCCTCTCACTAGAAGACGATTTCAAGCTGTCGATTGATGATGCAATGCGTCGATTAGGTAGCCTATTGCAGATTCCCGAAGACAAGTTGCGTCTGGTGAACAGCAACTACAACGAAACCTTCTACGAAGATTACCTGTCTACCAACAAGTCCGTTTTAGTGTTCGATGAGTTGTCTCAGGAGCTTGATTACACCGCACCAGCCAAGCGCTCAATCAAAGCCCTGTATGACAAGATGAGCTCCAACGATACCGCTTTGGTGATGCCTTTATTTGGTCAGGGGAAATCGGTCACGCACTTATTGGTCTCATCACATAAGAGCAACGATAAGATGTTCTCTAACGAAGAGATCTCTGCACTGCAAACCTTGTTAACTCGTGTACAAAGCACCATTGAAGCCGATAGACGCATTCGCCAAAGTCGCGCGCTTGCCAATTCTATCGCACACGAAATGCGTAACCCGCTGGCTCAAGTGCAGCTGCATTTTGAGGTGTTAAAACAGCACATTGATAACCAAGCCCCAGCTAAACAAATCCTAAAGGATATTGAGAATGGCCAAGCGGCGATTCAACGCGGGCGACAACTGATTGATATCATCCTGCGCGAAGTCAGTGACAGTGCGCCTGAACACGGCCCTGTGGCCATGACCTCTATCCACAAAGCCGTAGATCAAGCCGTAAGCCACTATGGTTTTGAGAATGAAAAGATCATTGAACGCATTCGTTTACCACAACACGCTGATTTTGTAGCAAAGCTCAATGAAACCTTATTCAATTTCGTTATTTTCAACCTGATACGTAATGCAATCTATTACTTTGATTCTTATCCAGAAAGCCAAATTGAGATCAGCACCAACACAGGGCCTTACGAGAACGTTCTGATATTCCGAGATACCGGCCCTGGCATTGACGAAGCCATTGCACATAAGATCTTTGATGACTTCTTCTCTTACCAAAAAAGCGGTGGTAGCGGCCTAGGGCTTGGCTATTGTCAACGTGTGATGCGTTCATTTGGCGGCCGAGTTGAGTGCCACTCTAAACTTGGGGAGTTTACTGAGTTCCACCTGTACTTCCCGGTGGTACCCAATGCCCCCAAAGCAGACGCACTTCGTACGCCTTACTTCGATGATTGGAAAGGTAATCAAACTGCAACTGAAAACAAAACCAACGCTGAAGCTAAGCCAGACAACCAAGCGGCAACGCAAAATTCAGAACCAACAAGCACGCTAACCCCTGGGAATCATTTGGCTCCAACCGTACTGATCGTCGATGATAAAGAAGTGCAACGCACGCTTGTTCAGATGTACCTGAGTCGACTTGGCGTAAATAGCTTACAAGCTAAAAACGGCGAGAATGCCGTCGAGCTGTTCAAAACACACAAGGTCGATTTGATCTTAATGGACGTACAAATGCCGATAATGAATGGTTTTGACGCAAGCCAAATCATCAAGGCACGCTCTCCTCAAACGCCAATCATTGCTTTATCTGGCGAATCAGGACAACACGAGTTAGATATGATCAGCAAACTGATGGATGGTCGCCTAGAGAAGCCAACCTCTTTGAAGGCACTGCAACGCGTGCTCGATAACTGGCTAGAGAAAGGCTGTGCCTCAAATGCTTCCAAAGAAACCGAAGATGAAGAGTAGATGCAGGAAAACACGAATCGCAATTTAGCCAGTTGATTACTGTTTGTCTCATTACATTGCTTTAATTATTCATCAAAAAGCCAGCCGAACAAGGCTGGCTCTATCAGAACTAAACGCTCTAATTAATCTAAAAGTGAACGAACATAATCAGCGATTTCTTGGTTTTGGCAATGCTCAAAGAAGCATTGTTGGAAACGTTCGCTGCCAACCGCTGTTTTCACTAGATCTTGGTCGATGGCTCTCAGAGAATCAATAAAGTTATCTTTTACCACCGCCGCTTTCACTTCATTCAAAATTGCTGCATTACGTTGCTGTGGTTCTGCACGCTCTAGTGGATACCCATTACCACGCTCGCCTGTGAACGCTTTTTCAAAGATATAACGAATGTTGAGTTCACCTGCCCAGCCAAAGCCTTTAGCAAAAGCGAGAGCGAGAGCATTACCGTTGTTAATTTGGTTAAACAAGAAAGCATCTGATGGCTCTAGGCAGTAACCACAAACCACCCCCGGATGCAGGTTCAGTGACATCAAAGCACCTTGGCCAGTGCCACATCCTGTCACAACAAAGTCAACAGCCTTTGAGTTAATCAGAATGCTCGCCATAATACCTAGATGAATATACGTTAAGTGGTGATCGTTCTCGTCTGTCATTCCTAGGTTGAAGACATCGTGACCAAAACCACCAGCAACTGACTCTAGTTCAGCTGATACCATAGCATTTTTGCCTGCTTGACTGTTTTCCATCATTAAAGCGATTTTCATTTATCTTCTCCTGCAAGATTGCTGCAAACTCAAAATTTAGAATAAAAAACTAATTAGCGTGCTAACCAACCACCGTCAACAGCAATGGTATAGCCATTAATGTAATCCGATGCTGATGATGCTAAGAACACACAAGGACCTGCGATATCTTGCGGTTTACCCCAACGTTCAGCCGGAATACGCTCAAGAATCGCTTGATTACGCTCAGCATCTTCACGCAGAGCTTGAGTATTGTTCGTTTCCATATAACCGGGGGCTATCGCATTCACGTTGATATTATCGCGCGCCCATTCGTTCGCCATCGCACGTGTCACGCCCATCACAGCGCTTTTTGAAGCCGTATAGGAAGGAACTCGAATGCCACCTTGGAATGAGAGCATCGATGCAATGTTAATGATCTTTCCGCCAGTACCTTGAGCCTTAAATTGCTTTGCAACAGCCTGAGACATAAAGAACACCGTCTTGGTGTTCACGTTCATTACGTCATCCCAATCTTGCTCTGAGAACTCAATAGCATCTTGGCGGCGAATAATTCCTGCATTGTTCACGAGAATGTCGACTTGGCCAAACTCAGCCAAAGTGCGCTCTATAACCCCTGGAATGCACGCTTGCTCGAGAAGATCAGCACTCACGTTTAGGAACGAATGACCTGCTGCACTCATTTTCTCAATAGTCTCTTCAGGCTCTGTTCGGTTAACACCGACAACCTTACAACCGGCTTCCGCTAGGCCTAATGCAATACCTTGCCCAAGCCCCGTGTTACAGCCCGTAACTATCGCTACTTTACCTTCCAGACTGAATGACTCTAAGATCATGCTCGCTTCCTCAATTACATTGGATTCATTGCGTATCGTTATTACCAATAATTAAATCATACAATAAGATGTAAATACGAGAGCGACGTTGTAGAAGTTCGATCTTGCACCAAAATCAGTCGAACAAGTGAAACGGCACCACAAACTAAATGAATAGGGGAAAGTGATTTGAAGACGAGAAACCTATAACCCACTATGAACAATGAGTTCGAAGACCACCCAAACCAGATATTTTAGGGATTTGGCAACAATTCCATGATTTAAAAGAGTAAAAGGGTTATACATAATAATGTGTTATCTAAATTACTGAAATTATCATGACGCTCAAAGAGATCCTTAAAATTCCCAATGTCCGCTACTTCTTGATGTTTAGAAGCAGCTACTTTGCGCGTTTTTACTACCCTATATTCACACTACTTTATTTAGATTACGGGTTAACCCTGTCTCAATTCGCGATGCTCAATGTAGTTTGGGCGGCCACCATTGTGCTTGCTGAAGTACCGTCGGGTGCATTCGCCGATACCTTAGGCCGCAAGAAACTGGTGGTGCTGTCTTCGATTGTGATGTTTGTTGAGATCGCAATGATCGCCTTAGTGCCAACCGGAAACCCCGACTTGGTGTTCATAGTCTTTCTGATTAACCGGATTCTCAGTGGCTTAGCGATGGCACTGGCCAGCGGCGCCGACGAGGCATTGGCTTACGACACCTTAAAAGAACAAGGTAATGAAGAGTTGTGGCCGCGAGTGCTGCAAATCCAGCTTCGTGTCGCCTCAACGGTCGGTATCTTTGTCACGCTGATTGGTGCGGCGATGTACGACGTGAACTTTATGACGAACATCTTTCATTTCCTTGGACTAGCCGAACCAGAAAGCACTAAAGACCTGATGCGTATTCCTGTGTTCGCCACCCTATTTGTAGCGATGATCGCCATCTATGCCGCGATTAATATGCGCGAAGAGAAAAAGGTGATGCCAAGCGACCAAACCAAATTGGCTACCACCATCTCAAGTCTTAAATTGACGATCGATGCGGGTAAATGGGTATTCGCTACACCTTACGTGCTGTTCATCTTGCTCTACTACAGCCTATTCGAACACACCTCACGCATGTTCCTAACCATGAACAGCCAATACTATCTGGCGATTGATATTCCAATTATCTACTTTGGTTTTATTGGTGCGGGTATAAGTTTGCTTAAGATTATATTGGCAGGACAAAGCCGAAGATTAGCAGAGAGTATTGAGCCTAAAACCTTCATTGTGGTCATGGGTTTAGCAAGCATGGCGACTTATTACTGGATCAGTTTAGGTTGGTCGATTTACGGGGTCATTCCGGCGTTGGTGTTAATCTTTATCATCATGACGATGAACATTTTCATCAGCTACCACCTGAATAAAAAGACCGAATCGCACAACCGAGCCACCGTTCTTAGTTTCAAAGGTTTAATGTTTAACCTCGGATACGGGCTGATCGGGATCTTGTACGCTTACTACTATAAGTTGGTGTCTCAGGGCTTCACCGAACAAGAAATAGAACAGAACCTTGCCTTCTTGGCCTCACTGTCTTCGTTTTTCTATTACTTCACCTTACTGTTCATTTCGATCAGCGCGCTGTTCTATTTCAAAAACAAGAAACAGCCGATCTTCTGAAGAAAGCATCGAACTGTTGAAGATATCTCTACTGCCGAATAGAGAATAAAGGTGAGCCTGTGGCTATAAACAGATAATGACACTTCTTATCAAGTGATTTTTTGTTAGTATCACCACCAAATTACATAACACATGGACGCGTCATGTCTTTTAGTTGGATAGCCTTTACTCTCCTTGCTGCCTTTAGCCAATCTTGGCGCAATGCCTTTCAAAGTAAATTAAGTGGCACCATGAGCGTGGCTGGCGTGACGTTGGCGCGTTTTATTTGGGCTGGCCCAATCGCCCTTATTTACCTCTACACCCTCTATCAATGGCAGCCAGTCTCCGCACCGGATTTTTCGGGTGAGTTTGTTTTCTATATTGTTGCTGCCGCCATCATGCAGATCCTCGCGACAGGCTTAATGGTGATGCTGTTCAAGCTAGAAAACTATGCGATAGGCGCAGGATTAGCCAAGTGTGAAGCCCCCGTGTCTGCGGTGCTATCCGTATTGTTTTTTGGTACTGCTTTGACACTAACAGGTTGGGTCGGCGTACTTATTGGTACTTTAGGCGTGCTAATCATGAGTAGCGCTTCTGGCTGGCGAAGCTTGTCCCCAAAAGTGTTCTTATTAGGTATGGCGTGTAGCACCGCCTTTGCTTTAACGTCTCTTTGGGTACGGGAAGCAAGTTTGAGCATAGGGTTGCCGTTCCCTCATAGCGCTGCTTGGGTGCTGTTCCTCGTCATTTCCCTTCAGACAGTGATTATCTGTACGTATCTCTTTTTCAGAGAACGCGACACGCTGCGCCTGATATTCAAGAAGTCGAAACTGGTCGTAATGACAAGCCTAGCGAGTGTTATCGGTTCTCTGGGTTGGTTTAGCGCAATGTCACTTCAAGCCGTTCCGTACGTAAAGACGCTTGGGCAAGTCGAAGTGATCTTCATGGTGTTGATATCCTACTTCTGGTTAGGACAAAGCATCGCACGCAAAGACATTCTTGCACTCATCTTACTCTCTATTGCAGCGGTATTGGTGATGTGGCAGTGACGATCTCGTTAATATGACTAGGACAAATTGAAGTCATATTGCGACCGTTTGTTTTCGCTTGATATAACGCTTTGTCGGCTCGACTAATAAACCCATCCCAATTCTCATGTGGGTGAAGCTGAGCGACACCGAAACTCGACGTCAGAAACATCTCATTCCCTTGCACGGCTGAGATCTCTGAAATAGATAATCGCAGCTTACAAGCAATAGCCTGTGCTTGTAGGAAATTAACATTGGGCAATAAAATCATTATCTCGTCTCCGCCAAAACGAAACGCACTGGCTGTTGGCGATGTTTTGATTGCACTTTGAACCATTTCAGCAAAAGACTTGATCACGAGGTCACCCACAATGTGTCCGTGTTGGTCATTGATCGACTTAAAGTTATCAATATCCATCATAATGGCACTAACAGGTGCAGTCCCCGCCTGCTTCATGACGACTGGAACCATTTCATCTAAAGCTCTGCGGTTTCCCAGTACCGTTAGAGGATCGCTGTAGGACAGCTCGTGAATAGAACTAAGCAACCTTGCGTTAATCAGCCAAAGCATTGTAAAGCTCATCGACACAATAAGAACGATGCTCACTAAAAAGGCAAGTTGATGAATGAGAGTGGCCGCCATGAAATCCTGGAGCTCAGCGGAAAATAGTGTCACCACAACTCGAAAAACCATAAACCCGCCATATATCGTAAATGACAAGGCCATCATCCGAATACCTAGAGTCAAGTCATCACGCCGGCCCTTTAATACCGCAAAGGCAGTGCAAAGAGTCACAAAAGCCAGATATAAACTAATGAGGATAATTCGAGCCTTTATGGAAGGCTCATAGAACGTGAAGTAAATAAAACATGGCAAAAGAGCCAACATCATTAGACTACTGAGGTAGGTGCATTTGAGAGAGTATTCTCGAAACAGACATAAGCTATACAAGGCGAGATGAAAACCAAGCGCAATGACCATATTGGCACCAATAACGGTGACCCAATCAGGGAACTCCCCTCTTAGGCTCAACATCAACGGCCCAGTTCCGATAACAAATATTGAAATGGAAAAGATTGAAAGCCCTTTAATGGACTGTTGAGTGAATTGAAATAACAACAAGCCAATACAGTAAATGAAAGAGAACAAAATAATAATAAAATTAAGTGTTCTCATATCCAGCGAAAAACCATCCATGATTTTCTATCTTCCATACGCAACCAAATTTCAACATGGTCAATAATCATGCAAACCACAAAAACATTCACCATGTGAATCTTTTTATTTTATAAAAAAAGGGGGTAGATCACATATGCGGAGATTTTTATCGCATGAGTCCATGATATGGATAGGCATGTAACACTCGCCCCCATAGAGTTTTATCGCATCACTGAATCTACAGGCTTCTGCACTCGTTACTTGGTTGAATGACGACTGTCTGGCATTATGCGCCCAAGAAATCTCTAGGGCTGTTGACCTTAGTTATTATACAGCAAAGAATGAACGAAGGTAGTCAGTGGTAGAAAACAGCCAACAATTAAGTGACCGTTACGACGAACATGGTTACTTTGTTATCAGAAATTATTTCAATGAAGCTCAAATTGCATCGCTTAGAAAAGTCGTGCTGAAATTTCATGAATCATGGAAAGCAGACAACGAAGAATTCTATAAAGAAGAAGCATTTAACTCGTCTTTAATTACGGGAAGCGAGTATTTGCCTGCCGACGATAGAAGCGTGCTTTTCGACTTCATAAGCTCGAAACAAGTGATGGATGTGGTTGATGCGGTGATTCCGAACAAGCCGGCATTCATGAATACACAGCTGTTCTTCAACCCAGTAAACCCGCAGCAAAAAGACTTCTGGCATCGTGACTGTCAATACGACTACGACATTGATGACCAGATGAAAGTCATCATGGAAACCCAAGTATTGCATCTGCGAGTGCCCCTTTTTGATGAGCCCGGCATGGAACTTATCCCCGGAACGCACAAACGTTGGGATAACGAAGAAGAGTACAATGTTCGCCAAGAAGAAAACGGCAAAGTGAGCAGCGATGACATCTCTGGTGGTAAGCAGATACCGTTAGCCGCAGGTGACTTATTGGTGTTTTCAGCGGATATGATCCACCGAGGCCGATATGGCTTGGATCGTTTGGCTTTGGATATTTTGATCTTCGATTCGGCGGCAGACTATGTCGACTACGTTGATGACGACTGTTTACCGACGCCAGCTATGTTAAGCAATATTAGCGACCCAAGGTTGTTTATGAACACGCTACACTTAAAATCAATGCAGTACTCATAATCCATAAAGGTGCCCAAACTATGACTGACACTAAGCAAAATACCCGAATTAGCCAGTTCCGTTTCGGTCAGCCAAAAGAATCTCTCAAGTTAGAACATGTCGCTTTAGGGGTACTAGACAAAGATAAAGTTCGCGTACAAATTGAAGCGACTAACATCAACCCTAGTGATCTGTTGTCGATTTATGGTGTGGGCCAATACAAACATAGCCATCAGCCGCCGAGAGTACCGGGATTTGAAGCGGTAGGAAGGATTGTAGAATCCAGCAGTGCTAAGTTTATAGTGAATCAACGAGTGCTTGTGGCAACCAGTGGAACATGGCAGAACTATGTCGATGTATCACCAGATGATCTGTTCCAAATTCCTCAACATTTAGACAATGGCTACGCCTGTCAGTTGTACATTAATGCGCTAACCGCATGGGTGCTAACGACAGAAATAGCCAAGCTGACCCAAGAGGATGTGTTGATCATCAACGCGGGCAGTTCAGCCATCGGTAAGATCTTCTCCCAGTTATCAGCATCACTCGGCTTCAACATCATTGTCGTTACATCACAGCAGACACAATACCCTGCCACTTCCTGTTGGGTGATAGATGCGAACGCTGATCTAGTTTCTCAAATTAAGGCATTAGGCTTGCCTATGCCAACCGTTGCCTTTGATGCGATTGGCGGCTCACCCGGAACCGATCTTGTTCACACCCTTGGCAACAACGGGCGCTTTATCAACTATGGGACGCTGTCGTTGGATTTTTACGAGCCACGCTTCTTTGAGTACGCGAAAAACCAACACATCGATTTCAGCACCTTCTTCTTGCGTTATTGGGAGGAAGCAGAAGGTAAAGATGTTCGCCGTGATAAGTTCACGACCATGCTAGATCACTTCATCACAAACGACATTCAGCTCGACGTTGACCGCTATCTACCATTCGATGAAGTGCAAACCGCGATTGATCTCATTGAATCGAAAACCACACGCCTAGAGGGCAAGATCATCTTACTGCCACAGTAAGTGAGAGTTGGACGATATATACCTTGTTTATTTCAACAGGCAAGACGTTCAACAGCTTACAAGCGTGCTTGTTAATACACCATCGCTTAGGAAGTTTGATTAAAGAAATCGAAGATTGAAAAGATAGCGAAGAGTTGTGGTGCATTTCTCCATAACTTAAGTGGTTACGAGATGGTCATGAATCACATTTATTTGAAACATCAATTAGTTATATCATTAGAAATATGATACTGATCACCCATAAGATAACCTCGATTCTATATGGTAGCGTCATACTTAAAACCACGATGTGAACATACTTATGAAAAGACACATACTATCAAGCGCCATCCTACTCTCTCTAGCCTTTCCCACCTTTGCAGCTGATGGCGACATACACGATGTCACGATACTGGGTACTTCAGATATCCACGGTCATTTTATGGCGTGGGATTACGCGGCAGATAAACTCAACACTCGTGGTAGCTTGAGCCAAATCGCGACCAAAGTTGGTGAGATCCGCAAAGAGCAATCTAACATTATCCTTGTCGACGCTGGCGATACCATCCAAGGCAACTTCGTAGAAACCTTCAAAGACGAGCCCGTTGATCCAATGATGCTTGGCTTTAATCACATGAAATACGATGTGTGGGTTTTAGGTAACCACGAATTCGACTTTGGCCTCAAAACCCTCAACAGGGCCGTTACCCAATTTAAAGGGCAGTCTCTCGGTGGCAACATCAAGAACAAAAACGGAAACCCATTCCTGCCTGGTTACACCATCCTAGAACGCGGTAGCATTAAGATCGGCGTGATCGGAATGGATACCCCAATGACGGAGGTCTTTGCGCAAGGTACCAACCGTTTAGAAGGCGTCACTTTCACTAACCCAACCTTGGAAGTGAAAAAAATCGTCAAAGAGATTGATGATCAAGTGGATGCCATCGTATTGGTTGCCCATATGGGGATTGAAAACGAGAATGACATTGCCGACACCGGTGTCACCGACATTGCCAATGCAAACCCAGAGCTTGATGCCATCGTCGCTGGTCACATGCACACTCGCATCGATAAGGCTGTTGTGAATGGCGTTATTATTACTGAGCCCGACAAGTATGGCCGAGCCCTATCTCGTATTGATCTTCAATTTGAAGAGCGCGATGGCACATTCACTCTCGTTAACAAAGACAGTTTCACCTATAAAATTAAAGGTATCGACTCTGATGAGAATATGGACGAGTTATACCAGCCTTATCACAAACAACTCCGAGAAATGGCTAATAGACCTGTCGCTCAGCTTACCGGCGTTGATTTAGTCCCAGAAAACGAAATCCGCGGTATCCCTCAAGTCCATGTTCAAGACACAGGCATCAGTGCGCTATACCAAGAAGCGAGCTTCTTCTATGCACCCAAAGCCAATGTCATCGCACTTCAAATAGACAACGACAATGCAGAGCTCGACGTTGGCCCAATCAAAGCCAAAGACATCGCGTACAACTACCAATACGCAGGTGGAGAAATCACTGTCTACCAGATGACAGGCAAAGAGTTAAGAACCTACATGGAATGGTCTGCGGGCTACTTCAACTCAGTGCAACCCGGTGATGTGACCTACAGCTTTAACCCTGAACGCAGAGCATCAAAATACTCGACCAATGACTTCTTCGCGGGCGTGACTTATACCATCGACCTTACTCAGCCTGCAGGTACACGCATCACCAACCTCGCGTTTGCTGATGGCACACCGGTTACTGATCAAACAGAAATCCGTATTGGTATGAATAGCTATCGAATGGGTCATCTAACCAAGAAAGGCGGCGTGCTAGAAGGTGAATCGTTCCCTGTACTCTTTGATACGGAAGCAGAGTATGGAGAAGAAGCAGGCACGATCCGTAACATGACTATCAAGTATCTTAAAGAAGAAAAGAACGGTCAGTATGAAGGTAAAACTCAGCAGCGATGGGCACTTTCTGGTTTAGAGAGCCGCTACAATGAACAGCGAGAGATCGTAAAGTCATTAATTAATGATGAAACCATATCAATCCCAACCAGTGACGATGGCCGCTACACAAACATCGCTTCTATCAACGTAAAAGAACTGATGTTCAAATCTGACGAAGCCAAACAAGCAGCCATAACCACACGCGAAAAGAAACTGGCGCAGGCGACTGAGCAAGAGAGTAAGCAAATCAAACGCGAAATCACTCTGATTGAAGCACTCAATTAACCCCTGACCTCAACCAATAACGACTTAACGACGCTTAGAGCGTGGTTAGGTCGTTGATTACGGAAAGTTGAGTACGATCCATATTAAGTGACGTTGAAAAATAGAAGTAAAAGCAGACTCTTTGACACACTCATTACTATTGTAAGCAAGTACTTTGCAACTTGAAGGCTACACCGCCTCCCCCCCCTTTTAGTAAAACCTAATAAATCAGATAGTTATCCACAGGTAGCCCCATTTCTTTATCTTGCCTTCCATCACATGCATGTTGATAATACGAAGAATCTCTCACATAAGGCGAGAGCTTCTTTATAGGTAATAATATGAATAACCCTGAATTGGTTTTCGCTATCGCTGCTTTGTTAGGTGCCTTAGCAAAATTAATCCTCGCAATAAAGTCCAAGTAACTAGATTTTCTTGGGCCTTACTAACCCTGATTGGCTTCAACCAATCGGGGGCGTTTTCTTTTAAAACGAATTGGAATTGGGACAATTTTTAACATAGATATTTATTATCTATAAACAGCCCCAAAAGCCTCCTAGGTGACTCTAAGCTCCCACTTACACCTGTATTCCTCCTCACACTGATCTATTTCCCTCTTTTCGAAGTACAAGTTATTAATTATTCGATATAAATCGCTTTCTTTTTCAAATTGTTGTCTACAGTTTTATAGAGCTTGTCGCTTCAGTAATTGCCACAAGTAACGACACCTTTTGATGGTAAGTTTTGGTTATAAGGAAAGGAAATGGAAAGCCCTATTGTCACACTCACACATGCCAACAAAAGCTTTGTTGATGGTAAAGACACTCATAGCGTGTTGGAAAATGTCGACTTCACTTTGGCGACAGGGGCAAGCGTGGCTTTGACAGGGGCGAGTGGCAGTGGAAAGAGTACTCTGCTTAACATCATTGCGGGGTTTGAGCCTCTATCCGGTGGCGAGTTGTGGCTCGATGGCGAGAACTCATTAGATTGGAAAGATCCACAATGGAGCCGATTTCGTCATCAAAAATTGGGCGTTATCTTTCAACAGTTCAACTTATTGACCCCACTCAACGTAAAACAAAACATCGCCTTCCCTCTTCATTTAAATCAACAGAAATGGAGCGACTGGTGCGATTATTTAGTTGATGCATTGGGCATCAGTGAGCTACTCGAAAGACATGTATCCGCACTCTCTGGCGGTCAGCAACAACGAGTCGCAATAGCGCGTGCGCTAGCCCATAAACCCAAACTATTGCTTGCCGACGAACCCACAGGTAACCTCGACCACAAAGCAGGCATTGAGGTAATGAAGCTGCTGAGTGAAATCACCACACAAGGCAACACTGCGGTGCTTTTGGTTACGCACAGCCCAGAATGCGCCAGCTTTATGCAGACAAAATTGGTGTTAGATGATGGTTGTTTAAGGAACGCGGATCTAACCCCAAGAGCAGCAGCGTTGTGAGTAATCCAATGAAGCAAACTGGCTTCGCTCAGAACCAGCTCACCCATACCAAACTGACTCTGAATCTATTCGCGGCGCACTATCGTCAATCACCATTGCAAGCCGCAGCGATTCTGATCGGCATTGTGTTAGCGGTCACCTTGTTTGTCGCAGTGCAAGCCATCAACCTCAATGCCAAGCGCAGTTATGCAGAATCGACCGAGCAACTTAGCGCTCAAGCGCAGAACCTTATCATTCCACCAGCAGGGCAAAACTATTTGCCGGAATCGCTCTACTTCAGCTTAAGACAAAGTGGATTAAGCGCAGCGCTACCTGTTATAGAAGGGCGAGTAAGAGACGAGCAAGGTCGACGTTGGTCAGTTCAAGGCAGTGAGTTGATCGCCGCCCTCACTTCAAGATCTCGTCACGCTCGCGTCGACGAACAAAGCAACACTCAAACCAAAGAACCAAACATTTCCCTGTTCGACAATGCCTTACCTTTGCCGCAACTCTTAGCGGGTGAACCCATTGTGATGATGAGCCAGTCGCAACACCAGAACTTGGGAGGAGTAGACACACTCACTTTGGATGAAGTGCTCACTCAAGTGGTAGTGCTACCAGATGAATGGCAGCTAGGTAGCCGAATGTTGATGGATATTGGGTTCGCTCAGCAACTGCTTAACAAGCAAGGGCAACTGAGCTACATCGCTATTTTTGACACTAAGAGCGACACTAACAGCAATCCTCAGGATAAATGGCAAAGCCTTATTGGCGAGCAAGGACGATGGATTTCCAACAACCAAAGTACGGATCTGGGTTCAATTACCGATAGCTTTCACCTCAATCTCACCGCCATGAGTCTGTTGGCGTTTTTGGTTGGCCTATTCATCGCTTACAATGGTGTGAAGTACAGTTTACTGAAGCGCAATCGGCTATTGGTGCAAATTCAACAAGCCGGCATTGCGCCAAGCATCGTGTTTTCAGCTCTGTTAGTCGAGCTGACTCTTTTAGTCACACTAGGCGCGTCGCTTGGTTTCATTCTCGGCATCCAACTCAGCCATTGGCTGCATCCAACCGTCGCGATAACACTTGAGCAACTTTATGGTGCAACACTGCTTCCCGGTACATGGCAGTGGCAATGGTTAGTGCAGGCACTGCTACTCACGCTGGCCGCAACGCTTGTCGCTTGTTGGCAACACTTTAAACAGCGTGTGCGACAACCCCTCTCTTCCCATGGCGGTTTCTATCAAGCGCCGGAAACGTCTAACGAAAATCAGCTGTTTGTTATCGGGTCAGTATTAACTATTCTCGCGTTAGCAGGTTTATGGATGAGCGAACATCATCGCTTCACCATGGCATGGCTCGGTGTGTTAGTGGTATCGATTCCTTTGTATTTGCCCAAAACGCTAAGCGTGCTAGCGAACTGGAGCGAAAAACGCACCCAATCGGGGTTAATACAATATCTGTTTGCTGAGCTACGTGAACTTATTTCCCCTCTCTCCCTTGCCATGATGGCGTTGCTTCTCGCTGTCACCGCCAATATCGGAATGAATACCTTAGTCGGCAGCTTTGAATCCACGTTAAAGCAATGGCTTGAACAGCGCTTACATGCCGATATTTACGTTAGCCCTGCCCAAGGTGAAATCGCGAATGTGGAACGTGCGTTAGAGCAGTTTGAAAATGTTGAAACCGTTTATAAGCAATATTATGTCGATGATAACTTGCAGGGCTTACCTACTTTGCTCGGCACCAAAGACAAAGACACACTTGAGCAAACCATGGTATTTCAATCCCACCTTGATGATTTCTGGACGCGCTTTTACCAAGGTGAATTCGTGGCGATCAGCGAACCTACGGCAGTGAAGCTCGGCTTGCCGCTTGGAAGCCGACTCAAGCTCGACGCGATCCAAGACAAAGCGCTCATCGTCGGGGCGATTTTCCACGATTACGGCTCACCGAATGGCGAAGTGTTACTTGCACCTAATTTGTGGATCGAAAGCGGATTTACTGACTTACCCACCAGCTTGGGAATCAAAGTCTCTGGCGACCCACAAGTGGTGTACGAACAGTTACGCCAACAACTCAATCTGCACCCAGGTCAGCTTTACAATCAAGCACAGATCAAATCGATCGCGTTGGATATATTCTCACAAACTTTTGCCATCACGCGGGCGCTTAATGGCGTCACATTAATGGTGGCGGTGATTGGGTTGTTCTGCGCCTGTTTCATGTTGCTCGATGCACGTAAAGCCGCCATTGCAAGGCTGTATGCACTCGGTGTTAGGCAGAAAAAATTGATGGCAATGGTGGTCGGGCAAATCGTTGTTCTGGTCGCCTTTACTCTGGTTATCGCTTTACCACTCGGCGCTATGGTCGGTTATGTGTTGACGGACATCGTTACCCTGCGCGCCTTTGGTTGGAGCTTAAATTACGTATGGAATTGGAGTGATGCACTCAGCATCGCAACCATCACCATTTTAGTGGCAGTGATTGCGACCTTGATTCCACTGTGGCGTTTGGTCAGCAAACCCGTGGTATCCAGTTTACAGAGTGAGGTGTTGTGATGAATCGAACAATGAGAGTTTTCGTTCTCACACTTGGCATCTTGCTCCTTTTAGGGTGCGATGAATCCACTCAACCATCAGCTCAAAATATGGGCTCAATACTTGGCACTGGAAAACAAACCGACGATGAAACGGCAATCGATCAAGCGCAATTTTCTCCGGTAGTAAAAGGTATCGACATCACTTTCCCTGCCGACCATCAAGCACATCCAGATTTTCGTCATGAATGGTGGTATTTAACCGCAAACTTAATTGATGAAGAAGACAATACGTTAGGCGTGCAATGGACACAATTCCGCTTTGCGGCTGCACCACAGGAAAGTGGCAATAGCACTAAGGAAACTACGTGGCAAAGTCAGCAGATCTACATGGCACACAGCGCTGTCACCACTAAAGACAAACACTATGCCGATGAAAAATGGTCACGCGACCAAGCCGACCTTGCGGGTGTAAGCGCTTCGCCGTTTCGTGTTTATCTTGATGACTGGCAATGGAACTCTTCAAGCGATGATCTATTCCCCGCAACCTTGAACGCTAATTCAGATCAGTTTGGCTACTCGCTTAAGTTAACCAACAACGCGCCTTATCAAAAGCAAGGCGAACAAGGCTACAGCACTAAAAGTAGCGATGGCAAAGTGGCTTCCTATTACTACAGCCAACCATTCATTAATGTATCGGGTGAGGTAACTATTGATGGCGTGACGCATCAGGTTTCTGGTAAAGGTTGGATAGACAGAGAATGGAGCTCTCAGTTTTTACTCGACTCGCAACAAGGCTGGGATTGGTTTGCGCTAAGGCTGAGTGATGAAACCAGCTTGGTGGTGTTTCAACTCCGAAACTCAACAACAGGCAAAGCCAGTTATTCCCATGCAAGGCTGATGAATCAAGATGGCTCCGGCATCGCGATTAAGCAGCAAGACATCAGCTTAACCGCCATCAAGCAAACTAAAATCGACGGGCGTGACTACCCATCAGAGTGGCAAGTTTCGATTCCAAGCCAGCAAATAGAACTGACCGTCTCGGCACTCAATCCAAATGCCAAAATGCCGCTGTCGGTTCCTTATTGGGAGGGGCCAATCGTGATTAAAGGTTCTCATTCCGGAGCTGGCTATATGGAATTGACTGGGTATTAAGTCCTGTATTAATAAAGGTGAAATCTGACAACAAATACATCCGTTCTGTTAGGAACAACAACGAACTACAACAAACGGTTCTTATACTGCTCTGGCGTTTGGTTCGCGTAACGTTTGAACATGGTGATAAATGGGCTTGCTTGGTTATAACCCAATGTAAGAGCGACCTCTTTAACCGATTGGCCGTTTCTCAACAAGTCCATTGAGTATAGGTAGCGCACTCGCAGTCGCCACTCGGTAAAGCTCATTCCAAGCTCGGTCTGGCAGTGGCGAGAAAGGGTTCTTTCCGTGGTGTGGACACGTTCAGCCCAATCTTTCAGCGTCACTTCATCGGTTGGGTTCTCTTCAACAGAAGCCAATATAGGCGCTAGATACTTATTATCGGTTGAAGGCAAGAAGTGGTGTTCAACCTCACGCTGCGCAAGTTGGTCAAGCAGTACCTGAACGAGCCTTTGGTCTTGCTCGGTTTCCGCAACATTGATCCCACGATCGCGAAAATCATCGATAATAGAAGACACAATCGGCGTGATCTTTATAAGGCTGGTTTTATCTGGCAGGTGTTGCGTGAGTTCTGGGGCGATATTTAGTGAACAGTAGTCCAAAGGCTTACGGTTATAACTGCAATGCATCACCCCGGCCGGTACCCAAATCGCTAGATGTGGTGGCGCTAGAAATCGAGTGCTTTCCGCTTCCATCTCTAATATACCACCACTGATCAATTGAACCTGTCCCCATGAGTGGCTATGAACTCGGGTTTCAGTGTTCGAAAGAAACGCTTCAAAATTCATAAATACGTTGGATGGTGCCTTATCAATTAATAAGGATGGATGAAGGTTTCTGGAGTGTTTTTTCAAACTTGTCTTCCTATCGCGCTTAATGTCTTTATAAAGATACTTGTAAGTATAACGACCTGTCAAACTAGCCGCATCAACTCATTCGCCACGGAATTCACATGCATTACCTATTACCATTTTTTACAGTCTGTATCTGGGGCGCCAATGCAATCGTCAACAAGCTTGCTGCAAGCACCATAGAACCTAGCGCAATGAGTTTTTACCGCTGGTTTTTTGCGATGTTAATTCTCACGCCTTTCTGTATTCGCCCAGTGATGAAGCAGTGGGCTGTCATTAAGCCAAACTTATCTAAATTAGCGTTCCTCGGCTTTTTGGGCATGGTGTTGAACCAATCTCTAGGTTACTACGCCGGCTTAACCACAACCGCCTCTAACATGGCATTAATCACTTCTTTGGTTCCATTGGTCAGTGTATTTTTAAGCGTCCCTTTGCTGCACAAGTCGATTTCTAGTTTGAGTATTGTGGGTGGTGTATTGTCGCTGTCAGGCTTAGCCCTGATGTTAGGTAAAGGCGATCCGTTATTCTTCATGCATCAAGAATTGACTCAAGGCGATGGCTATATGCTAATTGCAGCCTTTGTTTATGCTTCGTACTGTGTACTACTGAAACGCTGGAAAATGCCAATCAGTAGCTGGGTGGTGATTTACATTCAGGGTCTGTTTGCTGTCGCGATGCTTACGCCACTTTGGCTTACCAGCGAACAGCTTTTACCACCACAACAAGCGCTCCCATTGATTGCTTACGCCGCAGTTGCCGCTTCGATTTTAGCACCTTGGATGTGGGTGAAAGCGATTGACACCATTGGTGCTGACTCAAGCGCGATGTTCATGAACTTGCTTCCGGTTGTTGCGATCGTATTAGCTGCGACATGGCTTGGCGAAGAAATTAACCAGTTCCACATCATTGGCGGTGTGATGGTGATTTCAGGTGTCATTCTTGCTCAAATTAAAAGAAAACCAAGGCTTGAGGCTCCTCTCCCTCAACAAAGCTAAACGCATTACCCACGCTCACATTAGGGTGAAAATTCAAACTCACGTTTCACACAGCAAATGAGAGTAGCTACTGTAATCCATACTATGATGAGCTCTTACAGCAAGCGAGTAAAACGGAAGATTAGTCTAAACGCTTTACTTTATATCAGCACGATGAGTCGTTAATCAACTATTCTTCAGCAGTTATACCTTTATATCATTACAATCACGCACGATTAGTGCGAAATACACTAAAAGGCTTCCCAAACAATAATCCGAAAGGAAATATCTACGCGAAGGATCTATACTTCATAAAAGAGTAAAAGTGAGCTGAAGAATAAATAGTTTTAACTACCACTTTAGTGGTAATTACGATAAAGTCACTTTAACTAAACCAAACAAGCAACGGTTAGTTGGCAAACAATAAAAGGTACCGACATGAGTACCTAAAGGCTTAGAAACACCTAGCATTACGCTAGGTGTTTTTTTTTTGCAATCGACCTATCTAGTGACTTAATCAGTATTTCTATTCTCTTGCTTGATATCACTTCATCCATGTTTGCCATTCGCCTGATACGCCTTTAAGCACCAATATTCATCAACTGATCATCTGTTTGAAAAAAATAGTCTTAACCATGAGATTATCCGCTTTAACTTATGTCATCTTAAGTATATTGTTACTAGCAAGTAACAAGCATGTTACGCAGCAAAATAATAATGAAGGAAGATAGATGAGCAGTAGCAATAGCCGACAAGATGGTAAACGAGACGTTACTCTGCGTTTTTTAGCTGAACCCGGGGATGTGAACTTTGGTGGTAAAGTTCATGGTGGTGCAGCAATGAAGTGGATCGATTTAGCAGCCTACGCTTGTTCCGCAGGTTGGAGCGGTAAATACTGTATAACAGCCTATGCAGGCGGAATTCGATTCGTTGCCCCAATTCATGTAGGCAACCTTGTGGAAGTAAGTGCAAAGGTCATTTACACAGGTTCATCTTCAATGCATATCGCTATCGACGTGCAAGCAAGCGACCCTAAACAGCTCAATAACCGCCTAACAACTCACTGTATCGTTATTATGGTCGCTGTCGATGAGAATGGTAATCCGACTAAAGTGCCAGAGTGGATACCAGAGACGCCAGAAGACATCGAATTACGAGATTCGGCTATTCGCCTAATGAACATGCGAAAACAGATTGGTGAAGAGATGGAAGCTCACGTGAAGTACCTTAAGTAAGGTCCACCAGCTGCCCTCCCCCTACAAAACCTTATTACAATGCCAAGCGCCTGCTTGGCATTGATCTATTTGATACCTTCGTGCTCTACACAGCCAAATCCGCTGCACACCCAATACAGACGATAAGAGCGTGATACCCAGCCAAAGGTTGAAATGAATCGGCACTTGTTCGCTGATTTATTTTGACTGTAATAAAGTCGTCATTTTGCTCTGATTAAATACCGCCAATCATAATAGATGCATTTGAATTTCTTGGAGCCACTCTTGAGCGTCATACGCCCCACTCTTAGCGAGTCTACACTGAACAATTTAAAGGCTGTTGAGTACCAATGGGTTAGAACTTTGTACGTCGAAGGCTACGACAGCAATGAAATCAACCACTATATCCAAACGTGTTTCGGTGGAGATCCGACATTTGCCGATCTATTTCGTCGCGTGGCACTCGATCAAGAAAGCATCTATGTGCTATTGCAACACTTAGGTTGTGCTCCTTCTAGTAAAGAGTTCTAACTTCTAAGTCCCACCAAAAACCAGAAGCATAAATAAACCTACATCCATAACCCTCGTGAATGTCACTTGAATATTCTGTAACTACCTCTCGCTTACCCATACATTTTCAGTGCAATTTCAGGTTTTGTTGCATACAAATCATTGAAGTATCACGCATTGGAATATTCACAACATATCAATAGTACAACAGCCACTTATACTCAGTGTCTGATTTGTGAGACTAGTTCATTTCTACAAGTAACCAAAATGAAGTGGTCGGTATTTAGGAGAGAAGTAACTCGAAACTTTGGGTTTTAAAGTAGATATGAGCGCGATAGTTAACGAGTAACGCTGACACAAAAAACAAAAAGTAGCAGGCATAAAAAAACCCAAGTAAATACCTGGGTTAGAGTTACAAAAACCACTAATCATTAATAGCGTAAGGAACCTGATTAGTAGCCAGCTATGCGTAACCTGAGGGTTATTTTTATTACTGATCGGCGGCCAAACCAAATGATGTAATAAAAATGCCAATATAGAGCGACCTAACGGTCGCTCTTTTTCTTTCTTATAGAGTACAGCTTATCCTTTTACACCACCTGCCGTCAAACCACCAACTAACCAACGTTGAGCAAGTAAGAACACGATAGTAATCGGAAGTGCTGATAGTACAGCCGCTGCCGCAAAGTCACCCCATAGGTAGTTCTGAGGGTATAGGTACTGCTGCATACCTACTGCTAGCGTGTAAGAGTTCACATCTGTAAGTAGGATAGACGCTACTGGCACCTCACCCACTGTCGCGATGAAAGATAGGATAAACACAACCGCTAGGATTGGCACAGACAGCGGTAGTAGAACCAGTCTGAATGCTTGCCAAGGCGTTGCACCATCAAGGGCTGCTGCCTCTTCCAGAGAGTTATCAATCGTCTCAAAGTAACCCTTAATCGTCCATACGTGCAGTGCAATACCACCTAGGTAAGAGAAGATTAGACCACCGTGTGTGTTCAAGCCTAAGAACGGAATGTATTGACCAAGTTTGTCAAACAGCGCGTAGATTGCTACTAGAGCCAATACTGCTGGGAACATTTGGAAAATCATCATCGCTTTCAGGATTGTGTTCTTACCTTTAAAGCGCATACGAGCGAACGCGTAAGCCGATGTCGTAGACAGTGTCACAATCAGAATCGATGTGATACCTGCAACCTTCACTGAGTTCCATAACCAAGTTAGCACAGGGAACGGAGGTGACGTTACCGAGCCATCTGCGTTCGTTACTGACATACCCAATGCTAACTTCCAGTGTTCCAATGATGGGTTATCTGGAATCAAACTACCGGTTGCGAAGTTACCTTCACGGAACGAGATCGCGATGATCATCAGTAGTGGGAAGATAATCATTGCCAAGAAGCACCACAACACTGCATGCGTTGCCCACACTCGGTATTTAAGGCCTTTACCTTGTACCATAGCCATTGTCGTGCTCCTTAATCTTGAGACAGTTTAGTGAAACGAAGGTTTAGTAACGCTAGTGCACCAACCAATAGGAAGATAAGCGTTGCGATAGCACTTGCTAGACCGAAGTCTTGACCGCCGCCGCCTTCGAATGCAATTCGGTACGTGTAGCTTACAAGCAAGTCTGTGTAACCCGCTGGCTCAGAAGTACCAATCATGTTCGGGCCACCGTTCGTCAATAGTTGAATCATTACGAAGTTGTTGAAGTTAAAGGCAAACGCTGCAATCAATAGCGGTGTAAGCGGTTTAATCATCAATGGGAACGTAATGCGCTTGAAGTTATCAAGGAAGTTCGCACCATCGATTGCTGACGCTTCGTATAAATCATCAGGAATCGCTTTAAGCAGACCCATACATAGAATCATCATGTAAGGGAAACCTAGCCATGTGTTAACCATCAACACCATGGTTTTCGCTAAGATAGGGTCTGAGAACCAGTTCGGGCTTAAGCCGAAGATATTCTCGAGCACCATGTTGATCTCACCAAAGCTTTGGTTGAATAGACCCTTAAAGATAAGAATCGAGATAAACGCGGGTACGGCGTAAGGCAGAATCAGTAGAACACGATAAATAGAACGACCTTTCAACTCTTCCCATTGCACGATGTTAGCCAATACAAGGCCGATAACTAGCGTGAACGCTACGGTACATACCGAGAAGATAACCGTCCAAATAAAGATGCTGATAAACGGTTCTTTAATGCCGTCATCTTTCCATACACGCTCAAAGTTATGCGTACCAATGCTAACCACGAAACCTGGAGAGATGGTATTACCCGTAAACTCACCATTTGCATCAACAGGCTGGTAGAAACCCACATCCATATTTGGCTTGAGAACTTCACCCGTTTCATTGTTGATTAACGTTTCTTCATCGTCTTGTAGCGTGTAAAGCGGAGCAACAGAAGCAAACTTACGTAAGCCACTCATGCGGATGTCACCACCGTCAGGTAGATTGAAATCAACACCACTGATTGCTGCTCGGTTTTGAATGATCGCTTTGATCTTCTCTTTTTCACCTTGCGCAGACTCAATAACAGATAGGTCCATCTCTGTTTCTGTCATATTGTCTAGAGAAAATACGTCAGTCGCTAACAGTTGATCGCCATCTTTTACAACGATCTGGTGACCGTCATCTGTCTTGTACAATGTAAATGGGTAGCTCTCACCGCTTTGGAAAGAACGGTCTAAAAGAACGGTTTGAGTACGCTCTAGAGAAAGTTGGTTTTTCGCGCTGTAGTTAGTAAACGCAAGCCCTACGGTGTATGCCAATGGGAAAAGAATGAACAAGATCATTCCGGCAATGCCTGGGTAAATATAACGGTGGGCGTAAGTTTTTTTACTACCAAAAATGTAAAGTGCCAAAGCCGTTAAGATCACTGTAAGCAGCGCAAAAGCGAGCTCACCGCGAGAATACATTAGAATTGTAGCGTAGCCGTTTATTAAGCCAACGCTACCAAGCAACCCCCATTTAATGAAGACGCTTTTACTGCCTGGAAGGCTTGATGGTGCTGGGATAGCATCTGTACCTTGAACTGACTGCATAGAGGAACCTGCTAGCGATATAGATAAAAAATAGAAAAGTAAGGAGAGGTTACCCTCTCCTTAAAAGGTAGTGCCTGGGTGTTACTTAACCATACGACCTTCAGCAGCTTTTAGTGCTTGGTCTACTGATTGACGGCCGTCAACTACGTTGCCGATCGCTTCTTCCATGCTGTACCAGAATGTTGTGAACTGAGGGATGTTAGGCATGATTTCACCGTTCATCGCGTTGTCCATTGTTGCTGCAATACGAGTATCGCTGTCTAGTTGACGTTGGAAAGAGTTAAGAGCAACAGCGCCTAGTGGCTTGTCGTCGTTCAGGCTCTTCATACCTTCATCTGTTAGTAGGTAGTTTTCCATGAACTCAACAGCTAGGTCGCGGTTTGGAGACGCAGTGCTGATACCACCCGCCCATACACCAACGAAAGGTTTAGACGCTTTACCGTTGAACTTAGGTAGTGTTGTTACGCCGTAGTCTACGCCAGCTTTCTTGATGTTTTCCCAACCCCAAGGGCCGTTGATTGTCATTGCAACGTTACCTGCAACGAATTCAGACTCAGCTACTGAGTAATCCATGTCTGCAGAGATAACTTTGTCTTGTACCATCTTCTCGATGAAACCTAGAGACTTCTGAACACCTTCAGTCGCTACGCCCGCATCTTTAATGTCGTAACCTTCTGCAGTCTGTTTGAATGCGTAGCCGCCGTCAGCTGCAAGTAGAGGCCATGTGAAGTAAGCGCCGCCACGTAAAGGCCACATGATCGCTTTCTTGCCGTCTTTCTGAAGTTCAGCGTTAAGTGCTGGGATTTCTTCCCAAGACTTAGGTGGGTTAGGAACAAGTGCTTTGTTGTAAATTAGGGAAACTGACTCAACAGCAACAGGGTATGCGATTGTTTTACCCTCGTATGAAACAGCGTCCCATGCGAAGTCTACGATACCTTCTTTAGTTTCTTTAGAAGGTTTGATATCAACAAGAAGTCCCGCTTCTGCATAGCCGCCAAAACGGTCATGTGCGTAGAAGATCATGTCTGGGCCATCGCCAGCTGCTGCTACTTGAGGGAATTTTTCTTCTAGCTTGTCAGGGAAAGCGACGGTTACTTTAACACCAGTATCTTCTTCGAAGCGTTTACCTACTTCAGCCATGCCTTCATAAGCTTTGTCACCACCTACCCAGATTGTTAGTTGTCCTTCTTCGATAGCAGCATTTGCACCAAAAGAACCCAGAGCAACTATTGTACCTAGAGCTACAGCGCTTAGAGCGTTTTTCATGTGAATATCCTTTTTATATTTATACGTAGGGCACATCTACCAAGATGAGCCAGTTTTCGGAGGTTATGATCTGAGAAAACAGACCCTAGCTCATCATCCTAGCCACTACGCCCTAGCTATTATGGCTTAAATTCGTGATCGCCATCCGGTCAGATTAGAGACTGCAATCACAAAACGTATACTCATCGTGATCAACATCACCGTTACGTGGTGGATTTATTTGAACTGGATCGCCAATTATTAATAACCCCATTTATCTACTCCTCCCCTCCTACTCCCCCTAGTTAATTTCCCATTGGGAGGATGTACCCTTACGCCATTTCACCGAAACTGCATTCATCCAAGAGTGGATAGTAAGAACCCTTTACCGGCAAGTGTTATGCGTTGACGCATTATTCATTTAGTTGGCTTCACTGCCCGCTGGTGTCTTATATTAGCATCGAGCTAAATCTGTGATTGAATCACGGGGGAGGTTTAGCTGGATGTGGGGGAAATGGGCATCAGTTTGGCTATGACGGGTGGGCTTGGTTAAAGAAGCCAAGTCTCACCCACTTTTTTCTTACTCACTCAATACTTACCAATTCCTACAGTTACTGCTGACCCAAAAATTTCTTATAATGATAAGCAGTAAAACTTAAAATTTGATCGATCGAGGACAAGCTAGATGGCGAGTGTCACGTTAAAAAACGTTTATAAATCATATGGTGATGTACAGATTTCTAAGGACGTAACCTTAGACATCAACGAAGGTGAATTCGTAGTATTCGTTGGACCATCAGGTTGTGGTAAATCGACGCTATTACGTTGTATCGCAGGTCTAGAAGACATTACGTCTGGTGATTTGTACATTGGCGACCAACGCATGAATGACGTTGAACCGTCAAAGCGTGGCGTAGGTATGGTATTCCAGTCTTATGCGCTTTACCCTCACCTTAACCTATACGACAACATGTCTTTCGGTCTTAAGCTAGCAAACGCAAATAAAGCTGAGATCGACAAACGCGTTGAACATGCTGCAGAAATCCTTCAGCTTGGTCACCTTCTTGAGCGCCAACCTAAAGCGCTTTCTGGTGGTCAACGTCAACGTGTTGCGATTGGTCGTACTCTGGTTTCTCAACCAAACGTATTCCTACTTGATGAGCCTTTATCAAACCTAGATGCCGCGCTACGTGTTCAAATGCGTTCGCAAATCACCAAGCTACAGCGTCAACTGGGTTGTACCATGATCTACGTTACCCACGACCAAGTGGAAGCGATGACAATGGCGGATAAGATCGTTGTTCTGGATGGTGGTTATGTATCTCAAGTCGGTAAGCCGCTTGACCTTTACCACTACCCTCAAAACCGTTTCGTTGCTGGCTTTATTGGCTCACCGAAGATGAACTTCATGTCGGTACACATTGAACAAGCTGAAGCAGAACGCGTATTGGTACAACTTTCTAATGGCATGACTTTCTGGATCCCTGTTGATGGTACGACTGTCAATGCTGGCGATCGTATGTCTCTGGGTATTCGCCCTGAACACTTGATGTCTGCTGAATCAGGTGACGCGACGATTGAAGCTGACGTGATGATGGTAGAGAAACTAGGTAACGAAACTCAGGTTTACCTAAACCTTGAAAGTGCCGATGCTGATGTTATCTATCGCCAGCCAGACACGTTGAAAATCGAATCAGGTGACAAGTTGGCGATTGGTATTCCAGCGCACCGTTGTCACCTGTTCCACAGCGATGGCCGCGCATGTCGTCGTTTGTACAAAGAATACGGCACAGACTAATCGCTTAGCCTTTTAGGATATAACTTACCCATATCGAATCCCTCTTACTCAGTAAGGGGGATTTTTTTATGTGCTGGATATTTTTATGTGTTGGATACGAGTTTCACTTACATTGAATAGTTCATGAGTCAGCCACTCGGTCTTTCGCTAGCGGCAATAAAAAAGGTCTAGCAAGCGCTAGACCTTTATCTGTTAGTTAGGCTATGAACCCAACCGCTAATATCACTTCTTTCAGACATGAAACCTGTCTAAATCAACTTAGTGAATTGGCGTATCATTCTGTTTGTTGAACTGGCCAAAATGCTTCTCTAACACTTCAGGAGTCAGTTTGCCTTCCGCCTCTAGTCGCTTGAACTCAGCAACAATTGCTTTTTGCTCTTCAAGTGATGGCAGTTTCACCTCAGGCTCATCGCCCATCTCTTGAGTCATCTGCTCTAGTTCTTTTTCAAAATCGCTCATGATACTTACCTAAATATTAAACCTAACGAGATTTTACTCATTTACGCCCTATGATGCTAGGGCGATTGAGTGCAAAGCCCGAAACCAGATCAAGCGAACGTCAGTTAGAAGAAAACAAGCACGTAAATAAAAAGAGCTGAATTCACGATTAAATGAATCCAGCTCTTAGTTTATGTATCTTTGTAAGCCATGCTACAGCTTAAAGGGATTAAAGCTTAAATGAACCAACCATCTTATCTAGACGAGACGATAGATCACGAAGCTCTTGGCTCGCTTCAGCAAGTTGCTCAGCCGTGCCCGTTGTCACTTCGTTGATTGCGTTAATCTCTTCAATGTTCTGGTTGATGGTGTGAACTACGGTTGATTGCTCTTCCGTTGCCGTTGCCACTTGAGTGTTACGGTCTGTGATATCAACGATACGGTCTGAAATGCCACTCAGCACGTCTACCGCTTCATCCGAAGCCGATACACCTTCAAGGGTAATCACCTTACCCGCACTCATTGCCGTTACCGCATCTTTAGCATCGCTTTGCAGTTGGTTGATCATCTTTTGAATCTCTTCCGTTGAATCTGCGGTACGGCTTGCTAGGTTACGTACTTCATCCGCTACAACCGCAAAACCACGACCTTGCTCACCAGCACGGGCGGCTTCAATTGCAGCGTTTAATGCGAGTAAGTTAGTTTGCTCTGAAATATCACGAATAACACCCAGAATAGAACCGATGTCTTGAGTTGTAGAAGCCAGTTGCTCTACTACCTGACCCGTGCTTTCAATATCTTGCGCCAAACGACTGATCGCGTCTTTTGCTTTGTTCACCACAGAGCGACCTACTTCCGTATTGCCTGAAGCTTGAGTTGCCGTTTCTGCTGCGGTTGCCGCGTTCGATGCAATCTCACTGATGGTCATACCCATTTGGTTAATGGCAGCTACGACTTGAAGGGTTTGGTCGCGCTGTTCTTGGCTGTTGTCGTGGGTGATGTGAGCTTTATTCGAAACACTCTCTGCAGCCACTTGAAGCGCTTGACTTGTCGAACACACCTCTTTCATCGACTCGTGAATCTTTTCAATGAATCCGTTGAAGCCTTTTGAAAGCTGTGCAATTTCATCGTTGCCTTTCACTTCGATACGCTGTGCAAGGTCACCGTCGCCTTCACCTAAGTCGCCGAAACGCTTAGCCAAAAGCTTGATCGGTTGAGTAATGCTGTTCGCCAGAACTACGCCCATTAGGATAAACACTAATGCCACAACCGCAGTCATGATCAGCATCTTCTGCGCTGTCGCATCTAACTCTGCAAACACTTCACCAGTCGGAACGACACCAATAACAAACCAGTCCATTGAAGACACATACAAGCTCGCCACGAACAGCTCTTGGCCTTGGCTTTCAGTGGTAATCAGGTTAAAACCCGACTTGTTCAGTAGTTGGCTTGCTTGAGGACCGTAAAGTTGTTGAAGTGAAGAGTCACTGCGAGAACGCTCACGGTGAATTTGAACATCACCTTGGCTATCGGTTAAGAATACGAAGCCGGTATTTTCAATCTTAAAGCCGTTCAGCAGGTTAACCATGTCATCCATCGACTTTGATAGACCAGACATCGCCAAACCAGAAGGTTGTTGATAGTTAGCAAACATCTTCACTTCGCCATTGGCTTCTTGGAACATGCTCACCATGGTCGGCTGTCCAGATTGCGTAAAGCCAAAGAACCAACCATCTTGCTGTTGGTTTAACTGACGCAGGAAACCATTTTGGTTCCAGTAGTAAGCCGTTTGACGGTTCGCCACTGAGGCATCGTTCAACTGATACTGGTTACGAACATTGTTCAGCTGTTTAACCAGTTTATTTTCTAGTGCCGGATCGCGATCGGTCGATTCGATAGCATCAGAAATAAATTCATTTGAAGCAATTTGCTCCGCCGCTAGTAATAGCTGAGAGACTTCTCGGTCAATTTCACCATTGATTCGCTCTAGCATTCCTGGAAGTTCAATATCGATCAATCGATGACTTAATACATCTCTTGCTTGTTGTTGTGCCATTGCGCCGACAATCACTGTCGATGCAAGAACCGCAAAGGTAATTCCAAGTACAACTTTTTGCTTGATACTCAGAGAGTTAGTTTTAAACATATTTGGACCTTTAAAAAGAATCGCTCGTTATTGGTATACCCTGAACAGGACTTTTTTAGTGCACTCCAACAAGCAATGCACAATCTGAGTGATGTATCGGCCACAACCAATAAAACTAGAGACTTTTCTCTCAAAAATTTGCAAACACGATGTAACGATCAAAAGTATTCACCCTAAATATGAATTAACTAAGCAAATACCGCATTGTCGAGAGTCGATTTTAGCTTTCAGCCCTTAGACCCAACCGAACTCAAACCACTCCCCACCGCCGAGCTTTTGTATATAAAAACCAATTGATATAGTAATAATCACAACCTAACGATTTTTTTAGCTAACCACTTGTAAATATTTCCAATTTTGAAAAAATAAATTACGCAAATGTACTGGAACTTTTTCCTCGAAATCAGTGACCAATACTTACAATAAAAATCAAATGGATACCCAGAGAGTCCAAAATGCACAAAACGAATTTCGAAGTCCTTCAAAACTATTTAGAGTCTCAAATCATTGGTCAGCAAGAGCTCGTCAAACAACTGATGATCGCACTACTTGCTGATGGTCATATTCTGGTTGAAGGTCCTCCGGGGTTAGCGAAAACCCGTGCAGTCAAATCACTGGCTGATTGTGTTGAAGGGGATTTCCACCGCATTCAATTTACCCCTGACTTACTGCCTGCCGACCTGACGGGTACTGATATCTTCCGACCAGAGACAGGGGAATTTACGTTCCAATCAGGGCCGATCTTTAACTCGCTTATCCTGGCGGATGAGATCAACCGTGCTCCTGCAAAAGTGCAAGCGGCGATGTTAGAAGCGATGGCGGAAAAGCAAGTCACTGCAGGCCGAAAAACCTACGCCCTGCCAGACTTGTTTTTAGTGATGGCAACACAGAACCCAATTGAACAAGAAGGGACTTACCCGCTACCGGAAGCTCAGTTAGACCGATTCTTGCTTCACCTAGAGGTTGAATACCCAGATATGGAAAGCGAGCTTGAGATCTTACGACTCAACCGTGGTGAGGCTCAAGGTAACGAATCAGCTCAGCCACAACAGATATCTCAGCAAACGATCTTTGAAGCGCGCCAAGAAGTGCTCAACACTCACATGGCAGACACCATTGAGCAGTACATCATCAGACTGGTTATGGCGACTCGCCAACCTAAGCAATACAGTGACCAACTTGATCAATGGTTAGACATGGGTGTCAGCCCGCGTGCAACCATTGCGTTAGACCGTTGTGCCCGCGCTCACGCTTGGCTTGCAGGACGAGATTACGTCACGCCACAAGACGTTCAAGCGATGGCATTCCCTGTGTTACGCCACCGTCTACTGCGCAGCTACCACGCACAAGCTGAAGGTGTCACCGCAAACCAAGTGATCGCACACCTTATTTCATTGGTTGGCAGCGCATAGGGATACGCGCATGAATAATCAACTACCCAACCATAGTGACGGTGTCACGTTAAACCTGGACGAACTTCTGCAATACAAAGCGCAGTCTGTTCGCTGGTTGCCTCCCGCCAAGAGCCTTTGGTCACAGCTTAACGGCCAACACGAGAGCAACCGTAAAGGTCGCGGGATGAATTTCTCTGAAGTTCGTCAATATCAAGCGGGAGATGACATTCGCAGCATTGATTGGCGTGTAACAGCCAGAACGGGCAAAGCGCATACCAAACTTTTCTCTGAAGAACGAGAACAGCCTGTCATTTTATTCTTGGATCTATCAAGCAGTATGATTTTCGGCTCAACCTTGTTGCTGAAATCGGTTCAACTTGCACACTTTGCTAGCCAACTGTGCTGGCTTACTGTGGCTCAAAAAGATCGAATTGGCGCGGTGATCGATACTGGCAAAGAGGTCATTGAGATTAAGCCAAGTGCAAGCAACCATGCTCCACTGCGTATTTTGCAAAAAGTCATAGAAATCAATAATACGGCACTGACTAATCACGACAATCATAATGACACGACCTTAGAGCATGGACTGAAATCTCTGCACCAGCTTTGCCCTAAAGGAAGCGATATTATTATGCTCAGTGACTTTGTGCGTTACCAAGAAAGTGACTACTCACTTATCAGTCAAATTCGCCGACACAACAGAGTACGTCTTGTGCATTTCTACGACCCGCTAGAGCAGGGTGAAACCACCTATAAAGGTTCTAAACAGGTCACCGATGGTAGCAAAACTCAATGGTTTAATTTCTCTTCCAATAAAGAAAAGCAAAAGCTTAACCATGCTTTTTCGCTTAAGAAACAGCAGCTGCAACAGATGGGGTTGTCTCTCGCGATACCTTATAGCTCGCTGTCGAGTGCGCAGTCACTCATGAGCCAGATATCAGGAGCTCAGTCATGAAACAGCCCTTAGATTTAAGTCCGGTTATTGCGCCAGATGCACCGACTTGGTGGCCTTTGGCGTGGGGTTGGTGGGCAGTGGTTATCACAGCCATTGCCCTGATTGCTTTGGTGTTTTTCATTGTAAAACGTAGAAAAAACAATCAACAGGCGAAGCAAGAAGCACTGTCTTACTTTAGCAATAGTCAGTCCCAAGATGGCTTGTCTCCGAGCAAAGCACAACGCATCCTTCGTCAAGCAGCACTGAGCTATTTCCCTCGTGAAAAAATTGCAGGTTTGTCTGGTGATGATTGGTTGAAGTTCTTAGATGCGCAATTGGCGAAGCCGTTATTTGTAGCAAAACAATCCCAGTGGCAACAAGCGCTCTATCAAGATGTAGCCCTAATGAACGACGAACAGAAAAAGGCTCAACAGCAATTGGTTAATGATTGCGAAACTTGGCTTCTTAAAGCCCTTCCTCCTAAGCGAGGTCGTTATGAGTGATTTTCTAAGCCCTATGTTTCTAAGCGGGGACTTGCTAAACATCGAGTTCGTTTGGTGGTGGATGTTCTTCATCGCGCCACTGCCGTTGCTCGTTTACTTGTTCTCACCAAAGTCAGAATCAAGCCATGTCCTAAGACTTCCATTTCTGCCAGAAGACAGTAATACCAAAACACCGAGCAGTCGCTTACCAAAGGCGTTGTCCGTGATTATCTGGCTTCTGCTGGTTACGGCGAGCGCGCGCCCTGTATGGTATGGCGAACCGGTAGAGTTTCAACCGAAACATCGTGATTTGATGTTGGTTGTCGACCTCTCCTACTCGATGAGCCAAGAAGACATGCAGTTCAATGGCGAATACATCGACCGCTTGTCGGCGGTGAAACGCGTATTGAGTGACTTTATTGAGCGACGAAAAGGCGACCGAGTTGGACTGGTGTTATTTGCTGATCACGCCTACTTGCAGACCCCGCTTACGCTAGATAGAGATACGCTTTCACAACAGCTCAATCAAGCGGTGTTAAAGCTGATTGGTACTCAAACCGCGATTGGTGATGGTATTGGTCTTGCCACCAAAACCTTTGTCGATAGCGATGCGCCCCAACGTGTAATGATTCTACTCAGCGACGGCAGTAATACCGCCGGGGTATTAGACCCATTAGAAGCGGCGGATATTGCAAAGAAATACGACGCAACGATTTACACCGTGGGTGTCGGTGCAGGCGAGATGATGGTCAAAGAGTTCTTCATGACGCGCAAAGTCAATACTGCTCAAGACTTGGATGAACGTACACTAATAGAAATTGCCAAACGCACCGGCGGTCAGTACTTCCGAGCGCGTGACAGCAAAGAGTTAGCGACGATTTACGACACCATTAACCAGTTAGAGCCCGTGACGAACGCCACTAAGATCTGGCGACCGCAACAAGAGTGGTTTGTATGGCCACTGTCGGCGGCAATGTTCTTCGCATTTATGCTGTTAGCCATTAGGAGAAACAATGTCTAACTTTACTTTTATCTACCCATATTGGTTCTTGGCGCTTGCCGTGCTGCCCGCTATTTGGTGGCTGAGCAAGACACAGTCCAAACAAGGATTACTCGCGTCACACATCGCCCGTTACTTGGCGCCAGAATCAAGCAAGCCATCGAAAAATCGCAGTACTTACTTCGGTATTTGGTGGCTGGTCGGCGTTATTGCGTTAGCTGGGCCAAGCTTCGAGAAAAACGAACAACCAAGCTTTGAAAAAACGCAGGCACGAGTTGTGATCATGGATATGTCGATGTCTATGTATGCCACCGACATTAAGCCGAATCGCTTAACTCAAGCGCGATACAAGGCTCTGGATCTGCTTTCATTGTGGAAAGAAGGGCTAACAGGCATGGTGGCGTATGCTGGGGATGCTTACACCATTAGCCCGCTAACGTCAGACATCAACACCATCAAAAACCTAGTGCCTAACCTATCGCCAGATATCATGCCTTATCAAGGTGGTGATGCCGCATCAGCCGTTAAGCTTGCGATTGATATGATGACTCGCGCGAAGATCTACCAAGGTGATTTGGTATTGATTGCTGATGACATCGATGACCAAGAGAAGAAGCAGATCGACTCCCTACTCTCTGGCAACGATTGGACATTGTCGATTCTAGCTGTAGGGAGTGAAAACGGTGCGCCAATCTCGTTACCTACGGGGTCGATGCTGCAAAGCGACTCAGGACAAACCGTGGTGGCAAGAACCAACTTGAAGAACATGCGCGAGCTTACACGCAGCTATGGTGGCACGTTCACTGAAGTTCAATTTGATAACTCAGATGTTGAACACATCGCGAGCTACCTCGACCGCGTTGCAACAACATCGGAAGTAACCAAGACCAAGAACTCACTCAACACCAGAGTGAACAACGGTTTCTGGTTACTGCCTTTGCTATTACTTCCGGCACTTGGATTATTCAGGAAAGGGGTTATTTGGTGTGCCTTAGCTGGAGTTATCTCTTTTAGCCAACCAAATACTGCGTTTGCGAACCCGTGGAAAACCAATGATCAAGTAGGCTATCAGCTGTATCAGGACGAGGACTTCCAACAAGCTGCTGAACAGTTCACCCAACAAGAGTGGAAAGGCATTGCTCAATACAAAGCCGGTGATTTCGAAGCCGCAGAGCAGACGCTGCAAGAGCTTTCTAGTGAAGATGCTCGCTACAACCTTGCTAACGCTCAAGCCCAACAAGGTAAGTACGACCAAGCGATCCAAGAGTATCAACGTATTCTTGAAAGCAACCCTGAACATGCTTATGCCAAGAAGAACCTAGAGATTGTCGAACAGGCTCAGAAGCAACAGCAACAGCAACAGCAACAGCAACAGCAACAGCAAGGCGATTCTGACTCCAAAGACCAGAAAGACCAAAATCAGCAAGGTCAGCAAGGTCAGCAAGGTCAGCAAAATGATTCTTCGCAAAGCTCTCAGGATCAACAACAAAGCTCCGCTGACAATGGCAAGTCGCAAGATCAAAGCAGTAACCAAGATCAACGCGGTAGCCAAGACCAAAACTCATCTCAAGGCCAACCTGAAAATCACTCTGACTCTGAAAAGTCTAAACAAGACGACAAGCAAGCCACGCAACAAAGTAACAGTGATCAGCCGAAACAGAGTGACCAAGAAGGCGCTACACCTCAAAGTGCTAGCGCACAACAAGCTTCAAAAGAAGATGGTGAGCAAAGTAGTCAGCAAGCTGTAGCACAAACCTCAGATCAACCTCTGTCGAGCGACCCTGACATGCGAAAACTTGAGCAAGTAGAAAGCGCCCGTGACCCGAGCCAACTGCTTAAAGCGCAAATGATTTTACAAGCACGACAAAAAAGTGCTCCTAACAACCAGAACAAAAAGTGGTAACCATGCGATTTTTAAACAAGCCATTTTTATCCGTACTCCTAACATTGTTGTTGGGAGCTTTCTCGTCCTTCTCAGTATTGGCTGCAAACGCCGTGGCGAGCGTTTCACATAACAGTGTCACCAAAGATGAAGTGTTCCTTCTTAGAGTTGCAACCGATGAAAAGGTCTCCTCTGATGCTCTAGATCTAACAGCGCTCCAGCAGGACTTCTATGTCGGTACACCAAGCTTTGGCTCGTCGATGCGAATCGTCAATGGCAGCCGTTCGGTGTCAAGCGAGTGGAACATCACCCTTGCTCCACTGCGTTTGGGTAAGTTGCAAATCCCGAGTTTTGATATTGAAGGGGCAAAAACCAAGCCTATCACCATCAATGTTGCAATTAACAAAGCCGCTCCAACTCAACATGATATGGCAGAGTTCCAGCTTAATCTCAGCAAGAACTCGCTGTACCCAGAAGAAGTGGCTGAGCTTGATGTAAAACTCATCATCAAAGCTGACCCAAGAAGGCTGCAAGATCCTAAAATAGCGCCACCGAGCTCGCCGGGCTTAGATGTGGAACCTATTGGGGAATCGAAGCAATTTCAAGACGTTCTCAATGGACAAGAGGTGACGGTAGTTCAACAGTCTTTCCGTATCTCTTCACAAAAAGCAGGTCAATTTAAGCTGAACGGGCCGAAGCTAACAGGAGCTGTTGTCTACTCAACCAATAACTCTAGTACAACACGTTTGTTCCAACTCGACACACCCGTTGAAATCTTAGATGTAACTGTGAAGGACGTACCAAAAGGCTACCAAGGTGAGTGGTTACCAACATCAAACTTCAAACTGATTCAACAATGGTCAGATAGCCAAGGCAATCAACTGGGAAATAGTAATGGTTTAGAAGGCGACAACCAAACCATTGAAATGGAAGCGGGTGATTCGTTAACTCGTACCATCACGATGACGGCTAGCAACTTAACGCAACACCAGCTGCCAAAACTGAATATCACCTACCCTAATTCGGTACGTGTTTATGAAGAGAAGCCGCAATTTGGCACAACTCAGTCAGGTGATTCTGTCGTTGTTTACAAGCAAGTCTTGATTCCGAAAGAGGCAGGAAACATCTCGCTTCCTGATGTATCTCAAGCTTGGTTTAACACCGATTTGCAATCAGAACAAACAAGCAAAGCGCAGGGGCTAGAGTTAGCGGTAAAAGCAAGTGATCGCGCAACGTCAAGCACTCCACCAGTAACTGCTACGCCCGCCCAACAAGTAAGCCCGACGGTTGTTACTGTGGATAGCCCTGGGATCTGGCCTTATCTCACCGCCCTATTTGCAGCTTTGTGGCTAATCAGCTCAGCATTGGCATTCTACTTCTGGTCACGCCGCGGTGTAACGACAAAACCAACACACACTGTTGAACGTCAATCAGATACCGCAGAAGCGCTTATTGAAGCTCTAAGAACGAAAGATGGCGTGATGACCAGAACCTTATTTGAGCAATGGAAATCTGAAAATACAGATCTAAGTGATGAAACGTTACAAACCGTTGAAGCCGAACTCACCAAGCTAAACCAAAGCCTTTATGGTGAAGCCGGTTCACCAGCCCAAACATGGAGCCCTGAGCTGGCAATCAAAACGTTGAAGAAGCCCAAGAGAGTTGCGAGTAAAAAGCATAATAGTTCGCTAGAAAATCTTTAGTCGACGCTGTTCATCAACAACAGTAAAACACAAAGGCCGTTGATCATCTTGAGATCAACGGCCTTTATTTTAAGAAAGAGAGGCTGTGACTTTTTTACGTTTTAAGGCAGAAACGATTCGATTTCTCCCAGAGTCTTTGGCTTGATACAAGGCTTTATCTGCCTTGCCATAAAGTAGGTCGAAGTCAAACTGGTGCTGATCAGAAGTTATCGAGGCATAGCCAACGGATGCCGTTAAATATGGGCTGGTACTACTTTCACAATGGAGGATTTTTGCCTCTTCAATGCATTTTCTAATCGACTCTGCACGTTGCTTTGTCTCTGAGTGATTCGTGCCAATCATCAACAACATAAACTCCTCACCACCAATCCGGCAGAAGGTTTCTTTATCATTGTGAACATGGGCATTCAGTATCTCACCTACCGTCCTCAGAGCCGCATCCCCTTCAGTATGACCATAGACACTGTTGTACAAACCAAAGTGGTCGAGGTCGACAAGAATCAAGCCAAATGTAATTTCGTTCTGTAAGGCAAAGGCACCTTGATCGTCACCGTTCAAGTCTTCTAGAACCTGCGACAACATACGGCGGTTTCCAAGGCGCGTCAGTGGGTCTAGCTTAGAAATGATATCCAATTGCTCATTCGCCAACTCTAGCTCTTGGGTACGCTTACTGACTTCTTGCTCCAATGTTTCATTGAGCTTTTTCAGTTCTTCTTGAGCCATGGTTCTTTGCAGCACCTCAGCAAGGCTCGAAGCAAAGATACGTATTACCTCACGAAGCTGTGAGGTTAAAGGACTGCGAGTTAATAGGTTATCAGCAGCGATAAACGCAATCGGCTCACCCGTATTGGTGGTGAGCATGGTCATTGCCGTCCAACCGACTCCCACAATATTGAAATCGTGATAGATAGGAACTGATTCTTCAAAGGCAACTTGATTAGGGCAAGCACGAGCTGCGGCTACAATGTCACGTTCCACCAGCTCAGAGCGATAATAGGACTCATCGACAATATCGCCTTTGATGTCAGTGCCCCAAGTACCTTGCATGTAACTGCACTTTTTGTCTGTTAGGAAAACAGCCAGTCGATCGATACCTAGATGTTGAATCGCAAAACTAACCGCGGACTTACAGACTTCACTGACGCTATCGCATCGAGACAGCTCAACCATACTCGAGTGCAACATACGTATGTTCTGCTCTTGGCGCTTGCGAATATAGATTTGAGAAAGCAAAGAGCCAAAAGACTCAAGCATCTGCTTTTGATAGTTAGTAATCGGTGAGCGATGAATGTAGTTATCCATGGCGATCCAGCCGACAGGTTTGTCGCCTTCACGCAAGATAAGCATGCCATTCCACCCCTGCCCGACCACCTTACCTTCTGTATACAGGGGCGCATTATCGATGATGACTAGATTAGTATGGTTATCAGACAGCGCTTCAATGTATTCCGCTTCAAGTTGGTGCAAATCGTATTGAGTGTGGTGTTCACTGTTGGTTTTACCCGCTTCGTCAGTGCCATAAGTTCCGCTGAAACAACGCTTTTTCATATCAAGCAACATGAAGATCGCACGATCAAACCCTAACCTGTCTCGCACAGCCTCAACCGATGCTTTATACAAAGCATCGAGTGACTCAGGGTTAGAAAGCTCAAGCGCGACCTGATGAACCAGCTTCATGTTCTCTACAAACAGCTCACGTAACTTTATCTCATCTAAGTATTGAGCTTCACGTGTGTCTCTGTGTTTGATTTCTAGCGCCGCGTTCTTTTCGGCACGAATACATTGCCAACGGGCAGCCGCGAGCTGTAACACATCAAGATCTTGGTCAAAGGTTTGATTAACCTTCTCAGCATTGCAATTTTGAACAATTAAATAAGTTCTGGAGGCAGGTGCGTTGTCGAGCATCATGATAAACGACTCCCCACCAAGCACTTTCATGTGTTCCCACTTGCAGGTGTTGATAGCCATTGGCAAAACCCCGTCTGCGGTATCAAACTGTGAGACCCACGGCCAAAATGTAGAGGGGTAGCTCGCCAATGAGGTTAGGTCGCCATAAGAAAAAAGCGGTAATGCGTCGCTCTCCGGCGTCGGTTCAGCAAATATTCCTATCCCTTTTGGAGTAAGTACCTTAACCAGATAGTCAAAAAGAGACTCAGCCAACAGACGATGGTCGCGTGTCGCAGATATTTGTTTTGCAAAGGCTTTAACAGGCACAGCTTCCTTCCATTGGCAATTAAGAATAAAGCAAAAATACAGAAGGCTTGATATGCAATCAATGTAAGTAAAAATGAGATGTTAAGCGGGTCGCAGTTTCACCTTTAACATTATCACAAGCATGAGAAGGACGACAAAAATGGGATTCTCTGCCCAAAATCACATCGACATTGGGGATTTTTTAGACACATAAAAAAGCCCCACCTATAGTGGGGCAAAACTTCCATCGCTTATAGTTATAGTGATAATTCTGTTGTTCTATTCGATTATCTAACCTGCGTTTCAGTTAGTGTGTAAAGGTATCTAATCGCTTAAATACCACACGTAAATCGTCGATTAACCGAAGTCACCGTTTACGTAACCTTTAGTACGATCATCTTTTGGTTCACTGAAGATAACGCTGGTTTCGTTATGCTCTACAAGCTCTCCCATTAGGAAGAAAGCCGTGCGGTCTGAGATACGACGCGCTTGCTGCATTGAGTGCGTTACGATAACGATAGTGAAGTCTTTCTTCAGATCTTCCATCAATTCTTCAATCTTGTGTGTCGCGATTGGGTCTAGAGCCGATGTTGGTTCATCCATCAGGATTACATCTGGTTCCATTGCAATGGTACGTGCTATACATAGACGCTGTTGTTGACCACCAGACAGACCAAATGCATGCGCTTTAAGACGGTCTTTTACTTCATCCCACAGTGCAGCACTGCGTAGCGAGCGCTCAACCACTTCATCGATGTGTTTTTTGTCTTTGATACCTTGAGCACGTAGGCCGTATGCCACGTTCTCGTAGATGCTCATTGGGAACGGGTTTGGCTTTTGGAATACCATGCCTACGCGGATACGTAGGTCAGCGACATCGATATTACCGTAGATGTCAGTGCCATCCATATCCAGCTTACCCTTAATCGTAACGCCTTCAATTAGGTCATTCATGCGGTTCAAACAACGCAATAGTGTTGATTTACCACAGCCAGACGGGCCAATCAGAGCAGTAACCTGGCGAGTTGGAATTGGCAGGTTGATAGATTTAAGCGCTTGGTTGTCGCCGTAAAACAGATCTAGGTTCTCAATATCAAATTTATTCATGTTCGTAATCTCTAAATTCTTAAATTCGTGTCTAACTTGATGCTTTCTTTATCACGGGGGCTCGCTTTATTTATGAGCCAGCTAATGAGCTTAGTAAGTTGCCGTGTTGAAGCGTCTCGCAATCAGTTTTGTAACCATGTTGATCAAGAGAACCAGTACGATTAGGACTGTCGCCGTGCCGTAGGCTTGGTTCCACTCATCGATAGTAAATAGCTCTGTTGTCAGCTTATATAGGTGAACCGTTAGTGTACGGCCAGAATCGAATACCGACTCAGGAACACGTGCCACCATACCTGCTGTTAAAAATACAGGTGCTGATTCGCCAATTACACGACCAATACTAAGAATGACCGAAGTTAAGATACCTGGCATTGCGCTTGGTAAGATCAAACGCCAGATAGTGTAGATTTTTGAAGCGCCAAGGCCGTATGAGCCTTCGCGGTAAGTTTGTGGCACTGCCATCAATGCTTCTTCTGTAGTACGAATGATTACAGGAAGAATCAGGATACTTAGCGTTAGTGCACCCGACAGAATCGAGAAGCCAAGACCAAGAATCGAAACAAAGAAGGTCATACCGAACAGACCAAAGATGATCGATGGGATACCAGCTAACGACTCAGTACAGAATCGAATCACTTTCACCAATCGGCTACCTACTTTCGCATATTCAGTTAAGTATATCGCCGTCATGATGCCCAGTGGCGCGGCTACCGCAATCGATGCGATTACCATGTAGATCGTGGCAATGATCATTGGGAAAATACCACGTTCTTCACCAGTACGAGTGTAATCGTCAGTGATGAAGTTCCAATCTACGTATTGCAGACCGTTCGATAGGATGTACCAAATAATCCAGAATAAGAAACCAACGGTTACAGCTGCAGCTGCCCAGATAAAACCTTTTAGGATGTTATCTTTGGTTTGACGTGCTTGTTTTAGTTTTACGCGATCCATATTACTTATCCTCGCCTACTTCGCTTTTTCACGGTTAAGATAAAGTAGAGCACCATTTAACATCATGATGAACACTAGAAGTACAACACCTGTTGCGTACAGTGCGTTAGCGTGAACGCCACTTGCGTAAGACATTTCAATTGCAATGTTTGCTGTTAGCGTACGAGCAGAGTCCAAAATGCCTTCTGGCATTGCTGGCGCGTTACCCATAACCATGATGATTGCCATCGTTTCGCCAAGTGCGCGGCCGATACCCAAAATCACACCAGTCATAATGCCTGAACGTGCAGCAGGAACGAGTAGCTTAAAAATCGTGTAGATTTTCGAAGCACCCAGTGCAAGTGAACCTTCTTTGTATGTACGAGGTACCGCACGAATCGAAGTTTCAGAAACCGTGATAACGGTAGGAAGAATCATGATACCCAGAACAATGATACCCGCCAGGATAGTGTTACCCGCTGGTACTTGGAAAACGTTTTGAATCATTGGAACGATAATTACTAGACCGAAGAAGCCGTAAACTACCGACGGGATACCCGCTAGAAGCTCAACTGCTGGTCGAATAATATCTGCAAGACGCTTTGGAGCAATCTCAGCAATAAAAATAGCGGTTAATACACCAACTGGCACACCAACAACTACAGCTCCAAGTGTCGAAACAATCGATGCAACAATCATGGTTGCAACACCGAATAGAGCTGGAGGTAACCAGTCAACACCCAGAACGATGCCAGAAACACCGGCCTCTTGGAATGCAGGGATACTCTCTGCAACGATAAAGTAAGCGATAACGGCTAGTGATACGATGCCGATTACAGCACTCGATAAGAACAAGCCGTGGAAGATTCTTTCTCTCCAGTCGATGCGCTTCTTAGCACGTAGACTTGGCTTGTTGATTTGAGTCGCTTCAGTATTCATAAGCTTTTCACTATTTGCGATGGTCATATATAAAATCTCAAACTTTGTGGCTCAATAAGAGCTCGAAATAAACAAAGTTGAAAGAAAAGGCTCAGCCTAAAGCAGGCTGAGCAATAATTAAGATTGAGTCAGTTAAGATTAGTTAACTGTGATGTAGCCTTTCTTACCAGCGATAGCTTGAGCTTCATCTGCAACCATCCAATCTAGGAATTGTTGAGTTTCAGCTGTTGGAGCGCCTGCTTTGTAAAGAACTAGGAATGGACGAGCAACTTTGTAAGAACCGTTCTTAACGTTGTCTACAGTCGCAGCAGCGCCGTCGATAGTTAGAGCTTGAACAGATTCGTCAACTGTACCTAGAGAGATAAAGCCGATAGCGTATGGGTTGCTTGCTACAGAAACTTTAAGTGCGCCGTTACCGTTTGCAACTTGTGCACGTTGAGAGATAGCCGATACTTTCTTATCGCCAATCTTCTTCTTAAGCTTCATGATGTCTTCGAATGCACCACGTGTACCTGATGCAGTATCACGAGTGATTGCTACGATTGGCTTGTCAGCACCGCCAACATCTTTCCAGTTAGTGATGTCGCCTTTGTAGATTGAAGTGATTTGCTCAGCAGTAAGAGCAGATACTTCGTTGTTCGGGTTAACAACAACTGCGATACCGTCACGAGCGATAACTAGCTCTTTCAGGTCAGCTGTTTTCTCTTCTTCTTTTAGGTCACGAGAAGAGATACCAAGGTCAGCACTTCCATTTTTTGCTGCTTTGATGCCTGCAGAAGAACCTGGTGCTTGAATTTCGATGAACACTGGTTCGCCTTTATTCATGTAGGTTTCTGCAAAAACTTCAACCAGTGGAGAAGCACTGTTAGAGCCAACTACAGAGATAGTTTCTTTAGCTGAAGCTGTATTCACTGTTAGAGCGCCTAGTAGTGCGATTGCACCGATAACTGTCTTTTTCATCACAAATTTCCTTTAGTGGCGTTATTGCCGTAATGTTTTGCTTGAACGAGGCCTACTTTAGAATCCGAATGTGACAGTTGTGTTTCACTAAATTGAAGCCTATATGACAACTGCAATTTATTTTCTTGGTTTTCCCTTACTAAATAGCATTCAGCTAATAGAACGAGTGAATTCATAGGCGAAAAATATTAATTGCAACGTCTTCAAACCAAAACGCTTAATATCTCACCACCCCTTGTCATTACTGACTACCAGCCTCTTACCTGTATTAAATACCCCACTTCATTTAGGGGTAAAGCCTTGCTTGTACAATAAATATTCAATATTTATCAAATACCTATCGCATATATCAAAATCGAATCTATTACTGATTGAATTGTCATTCTCAGAAGTTAGAATCACCTGCTAATTACAATAATAACAATTGCTTCTGCTCATTTACTTATTCAAAGAGGGACAATACATGCGCCAACTTCTCAGTGGCTTATCGATAAAAATACAAATTCTCATTCCAGTACTCTTTTCTGTCGTATTACTTTTGACGGGTGTCATCATCGGTGGTGACAAACTGGAAAACGCTTTTAAAGATGTATCAACAGCAACCGATCAACTCATCCTACATAAAGAAGAACTCAGCGAAATCGTCGACAACAGCTATGGCATGCGCATCAAAGCGATCTACAGCCTATTCAATGCTGATGATGTGAAGACACTGGTTGTAACGCTCAATGAAAAGCGTGACCAAAATACTCGCTTACTGAATTCATTAGACACTGTGCCAGGCATGCAAGATGAAGTAGCCGCAATGAGTAAAGCGATGAATCACTATGTCGACTTTTCTCGAACCACTATGCTTCCTCTACTAAAAGCAAAGCATGGCGATACTGCGCTATCTTCTGATTTTGAGGCTCGCTACCAAGTAGCCATCGATCAATACCGTCACGCGGGTAATGACATGGTGCAAGCAATCAATACTCTGTCTAAAAAGCTGAACTTGCTTGCCACTCAAGAGGTCGACATCAACGGCCAGCAACACGCTAGCACGCTGACTACTGCGACCATTGCACTGTTGGTGATCCTGTCTGTAGCTCTAATTATCAGTTGGACGCTGGCTGGTATCATTGTTAAGCCGATCAGCAACATTCAAGAAACGATGCGGGAAGTAGCAAAAGGTAACTTGTTAGTTAAAGCAGAAGAGTATGGCGACAACGAAATCTCACGCCTAGCGCAAGACGTAAACCAGTCTGTTGAACAGCTGCGTGACACGGTAAGCTCGCTGTCTCGAATCAGTATCGAAGTGGCTTCTGCGTCGACAGAGCTAGCGGCTGTAATGACACAGTCCAGCGTTAACTCAGACCAAGAGAAGCAAGAAGTGGAACAAGTCGCTTCTGCTGTAAACCAACTTGAAAGTACTGCAGCACACGTTAACGAGAACGCAGTACAAGCCGATTCAGCGTCTAAACAAGCTGACGAAATGGCGACACACAGCATGAGCTTGTTTAATGAAAGCAACAAAGCTAACGAACAGATGGCGATTCAGCTAAGCGAAGCTGCAAATGTTGTGGGCACGCTAAAAGAGCACTCTGAACAGATTGGTAAAGTGATTGAGGTGATTCAAAGTATCTCTGAACAAACTAACCTGTTGGCGCTTAACGCAGCAATTGAAGCCGCTCGCGCGGGTGAAAGCGGTCGTGGTTTCGCAGTGGTTGCTGATGAAGTTCGAATGCTAGCGGCACGTACACAAGATTCAACCAAAGAGATCCAAACCATCATTGAAGGTTTGCAGGTTCAATCCGGTAACGCGAATGAAAGCATGAGCAGCTCACTGGCTATGCTGGAACACAACCAAACTCTTGCAGGTGAAGTAAGCGCGGCGCTTTCAGGCATTGCTAACTCGGTAACGGACATGACTGAGATTAACACTCAGGTTGCCTCTGCCGCTGAAGAGCAAAGCCAAGTAACCTCAGACATCAACCGTAATATCTCAAACATCTACAGCTTAGTAAGCCAAAACGTAACCGGCATTACTCAAGCCGCTGCAGCAAGCCACGAGCTTTCTAACCTAGCAGAACAACAGAAGCAGCAGTTGGATTACTTTAAGGTATAGGGTTTAAGGTGTAGGCTTCAAGGTCTAAGGTCTAGGTCTAAGACTTAAGTTAAGACCTATATACCAAAACCTAAAAGGCCGTGGAAAACCACGGCCTTTCTATTTACGCATTAAGAACTAAATCATTCTGCAACTAATAAGACGCTAAATTTATATTGTGCGGCGTTGTACTGGTAAACCTCACCATTAATCGAATCAAACGTCATTACGCTCTGACCATCACTCGCAGGAGTTGAACTCCATATATAAACGGCTAAGTTTCCAGCTTCAACGTTAAATGTATCACCAAACACCTTGTGACTCATTGCTGGAGAGTGGCAAGCCACTTCTTTTAGTGACACTAACTCTTTGATGTTTGGCATGCGCCACTCTTTTTTACCACCGAACTGATGCAACGCATGACTGCCACTTTGATCATTGATTGATTCAACCATAGAGAGAGCACTCTGCCAGTGATACGTTTCAGCAGGCCCACTACAAGCTAATGTCTTCGTATCCCAAGTTTTACCCAGTTGGCAACGCATCCAAGTTAACCCTGTCAGTTCATCACTAAACGTCCCATTATCATTCGCAACATAACGTGTGCTCGGAGCCGATTTTTCCATATCTAAACTGCACTCTTGTGCCATTGCACCCGCAGAAAACAGAGCCATTAAAGTGATGGAGAGTAAATTTTTCATATCTATTTACCTTGTAGTGAAACTAAGCGAACTGGGAATTGGTACGAGTCATAATTATCTGAAGAATCGACATCACCTGAATAGATCTCTATAGAACCAACAACCCCTCTATCTGAGCCCTGGGTTCCAATCTCGTTATAATAGAAGCCACCTTCAACAGCAGTGTTTGTATATTGACTATAAGTAATGGATTGTGTCCATACCGAGCCAGTGTAAGTCGTATAGTCAATACCAAGGGTTTGATGTGGGAAGTACTTGTAAGTTAAACCATAAACTTCACCATCCGAGTTGGTTTCGGTCTCACCGAAGTCGAGCACGTTGTAGAATTCATTGAACGTTGGCAAGCGCCAATCTGACTTGCCGCATAAGTTCATTGCATTGATATGTTCAACGTAATCTTGAGTGGTACATACCGCATCACCTTTCGTTTTACACGTCGCTAAATCAACATCTTGATCGTAAGGCGTTACTCGTCCAGGTAGCTCAAGCGCTAATATGCGATCTTTATGTTGAATAGAGCTTTCATCATCCGTTTTCGATTCCCAAATCAAGCCACTGCGTTGATCCAAAACACAAGACCACTCCGCTGCATCATCAGCAAGCACCTGGCCATTTGAATCTAACTTTGCGAACTGGAAACCATTACCGGTATTGGCATTCAGCTCTGTTTTATCAAAGCCGTATTCTGCATCTTGACCTGGGAATGAACTCTGTGGTTCAACGACATTTTGTGTGTCATCAATATCTGAGAAATAGCGTAAAACACCCGTATCATTCAATGCTGTCGCAGCTTTTAGCTCTCCTTCGAGGAAATTTGCAAAAGCAGTAACTTGGTCATTATCTAGTACTCCACCCACATAATCGGCCGCACTCTTATCAAATTTCGCACTCAATTGAGCCAGCATGAACGCACGATTAGAGTGCTTAAACGCCTTAATTGTTGATACGACATTTTGTTCCAGACTCGCGAGTTCAGACGCAGATAAATCGTCTTGAATATCGCCAGAGATCGTAATACCACTTTTCGCCAACTGCGCTTTTAATTTGTTGTTTGCCTCAGCTACCGTTAACCCGTCTGCGACATAACCCGCCAATAGTGAACTGATACCATTAATCTCGTTTCCCGTATTTTTTTGAAGACCGGGAGCGGCAATATAAGCGTAAGAAGATGCAGAGCTGCTCGTGCTATTGGCTGTAATCCCCGTATCCACCTGAGCTAACAAAGGAACCGATAAAATCGACTTCTTAGTGCTGGTGATACTAAATTCGCCATTCGCGTTAGCCGTCGAACTTGGCTCTCCACTATCACACATGTAGTTTTGATTTATGTCTGCACAGACCTTACTTTGCAAATCTACATTCTGTGCTGTCACTGTACCTGACACGGTATAGGTTGGTGCTGCAGAAGCAGAGGTATCGGAACCGCCCGAACCACCGCAGCCAGCAAGAGCCAAAGAGATGGCCAAAATTGTCAATTGAGGTTTCATAGAGTTATCTTCTTGTTTTGTTTTTAAAGAGCCTTGCCGTTAGAGACAAGTTACGCGTACCAAATGACCTGCCGAACGAGAGCAAGGACATGAATAGAATTGATATGGGTGAAGCTGAGCCACCAGAGGAACCACTGGCAACGGCTGGCTCTTGAGGTGAAGTGGTTGTTTCACCACATTCGTATGTTGAAATAGTGCCAAGGCCCCAACGTTTTAAGTGCCCAGTTTCACCATTCACATAATCGGCAATTTCTAAGCGCCAAGATCCGTTAATAGGTTCCCCCTTATACGAATCTAGAACCGAGTCATGCTTGAGTGTGAAGTAACCATCAAAGCCAGAAAATCGCGTCGATTTATGGTTCAGTAAATCTATCCGTGTCCCTCTAGGTGAAATCAAGGTGACCACTAGATCACTCAATCGAGGGTGATCGATCTCTAGGTACACTCCGAAATTTTCGTCTGCTGTTTGAACCGCTCCATTTAGGGTGAAATTAAATGTTTTAAACCCAACGATCGGCTGATTTGTTGAACTCAATCTGCTGTCAGGAAGGAAGCTGTTCACTTCTTTGATATCGGATTCGAGGACAGGTAGCCCATAAACAAGTGACAAATCATGCTGCCAGTTTTGTGATTTCAAAGCGTCGCTGTATTGATAATCGACGCTCGTATTCATGGTGACTGACGAACCACAAACCTCACCAGTAGGAAGTTTTGCCTCTATCAACAGTTGGTTAACCGGATCGCTAACGAATGGCTGTGTTAATGTCGATATTTTAACCTGACCGTCGACCTGTGCCTGTCTGAGCGTGGGGTACAACTCGATCGCTAGCGCTTTTTCTGGATCAACATAGCGGCTAGCAACTTCAACCTTAAACGGCTCTATTACCAGCCCATGCACATCAAATTTTTGCTTCAATATTTCGGCATAATCGCGATTTGGATACAGTTTTTGAGCCACAAACAGCGTGCTCTCAGCTAGGTCGTGCATTTTCAACCCGCGACCAACCCCGTACATAGATTCGAGTACGATTGAATCGAACTCTTTAAAGGCGTGCTCACCATATTGTTCAACCGATGCTTTCAGAGCCTGGAATAAAGGCGTTGACCAAAGCTCATCACCTAGCTCACCCGCAACGCTTTCATGAGGGCGATATTCCGCTTGTCTAAAGTAACGTGCTCTTTGGTTCCATAGGCTACGAGTGGTATTCCTGACCCCGAAGTAACCATCCCAGTTAAAGACGGTATCGATCTCGAACTCTTGTCCACGAGTTTGAGCATTTTCATATTGAGTACGAAAGCTAAAACTACCCGCCCAGTAATCACCAAAACCTTCACCGATTGCGCCGGTATGACCATAAGCCCAATCTTTTACTATATGATAATGAATCCCATGCCCTAGCTCATGCAGAATTACGTCACCATCTAATGCATCTGGAGATCCTCCACCGATACCAAACAAAGCGGCTTTGGGGCCATAGTAATAGGTCGAGTTATCTGCGGATAAACCTCTGCCATCGAACTCAAGTGGCTCTTCAAACAGATCGAAGCCCAAGTTGCTGATATAACGCAAAGATTGATCAAGGTGAGCGAAAACCATTAATTGCGGGAATCGTGTATCTTGCCAATCTACATTTTGTAGTTCAGCTAGGTCAGTAAACTTAGCGACACCTTCAGCTGCGAGGAAATTTGAAGCATCACGATTCGTTACAGCACCCGAGTCAGTATCAATCGAATATAAGGCAACTGCATCAACCTGAGAGACACGATCATTGGTAAGGTAGATACCATCGCTGTGGTTCAAAACCTCCACATCAGTTTGTACATAATGTGGAAGACTCGGGTATTGGCTAACATCGGTAAGTAAAGATTCTGGTGGTGCAGCTTTGTCCATAGTTCTCAAATCTGGACTGAATACATTTACATGCGTCGAAACCACTTGCCCGCTGCTTAAGCTTGGCGCTCGCTCAGCTTCTAGCAAACGAGGAACTTCAAGCTCAGCTGCCGTTGTCGGAATTCCATTGAGTAATACGGTATTTTCCAGACTCCTGAAGACTCGCGAAACCTGCTCGTCTATGTTGGTTGATAACACCACAGACTTCTGTTGTTGGTACTCGCCTTCGATCAATACATCGAAGTTGTAGTGGTGCCCCAACTTAGACTGAGTTTGATAACGAAACCTAAACGTACCAACCTCAGGGTAAGCTTGTTCTAAATAGGCTTTGGCTTCCTGTTGCGTTGTCACAACAGTATTATCAATTGGGTAATCCCACTCGGCAGCGCTGCTGGCTGCTGAAACCAAGAACAAAGCGAGGTATAGAAGACTCTTTTTCATATACCCTCCTTAAAACGCATACTTGGCGTTAACGGTGAAGTAGCGGCCAGGTTCTGTGGAGTAAATTTTATTGCTGTCCACAATACCCGCAACGTCTTGGTATCGGATATATTCTTTGTCGAATAGATTCATCACATTGGCGCTAACATCCAAACCAAAGTTCCAAGAGTAACTGACTCCCAAGTCGACACTTGCCCAGCCAGAGGTGGTCGCACAGTCAGTAACGATACCTAAATCATCTTCACACTGAGGTACGCTATCCATAGCTTGAGCCCAATTAACCATCGCGTAAGCGGAGAACATGTTGTCGTCATAAGTCACCTCGGCATTGCCTTCCCAAGGGGTTAATGTGCGAACTTTTTCTCCATCCTCATCTTCACCATCAACAAAACCGACTTTGGTACTCACACTCCAAAAGTCACTCAAACGATGCGCAATTGACGCTTCAATGCCGTACGTCTCGACTCCATTTACGTTTTGATACTGCTTGTAGTAGTTGCCTGTATTTGAGTCAGGTACAAACGTGATCTGTTTAACGTCGATAAAATTATCGAACTTCTGATAGAAAACGGCGGCATATAACTGAGTTTGGCCATTATCAAACTTACTACCTAGCTCAAACGAATCACTGGTTTCGGCCTCTAGGTCCATATTAGGCACAATGACAAATGGGGTAATTGGGACAAAGTCATGGTTTTGATAACCATAAATTTTGTCATAACCCGGAGCTCTAAAGCCGTGGTTGTAAGAAAGGTATGTGTTGAGTGATTCTGTTAACTGATAACTCACCGATAAGCTAGGTGAGAACTCGCTAGAGCTTTGTTCCTTCACTTCGTAGCCATTGATCGTTCTCTGTGACTCAGGCTTCAACTGGTGTAAATCAAAACGGGCACCTCCCGTCACCGTCCACTGATCAATTTCAATCGCATCACGAACAAATGCAGCAAAGTTGTACGAGCGAGCTGGAGCAAAAGGGACATCCGCGTTAAGTGACACTCCGTTCCAGTCTAAAACAGAAGATTGACTTGGACGCTCATGGAGGTTGGTTTCCATGCTCATGCCATAAGACAAGGTATGGCTCATGTTTTGATGTTGGAATGCGCTAATAAAATCGGCGTTAGTACCAAGAAGTTGATCCGTGAAACCACGAACATCAATCGTTCTACGAAGCTCGGAAACGTTGTTGTTGGTTCGAGACATCAAACGATTCGTGGTATCCTCATTAGTCATATCACGCCAATATATCTTGGCATCTAATTCCTCAAACCAAGAATTTAAGGGCAGATACTCAAAACCCGCATACGCAGAAAACGTCTCCGTATAAGACTGTTGGTCAAAATCTTCAGTGTCCCACTTACCGTCTTTTTGGATCTTAGAGGTACCTTCTTTTCGACTTAGATTCTCTTTGTAGTACTCAACATTCCCTTTGAGCATCAAGGCATCACTTGACCAGTAGTTCAAGGTGTAACCACCACCGACACCATCTATGTCTCGGTTATATAAGTCTTCATCAAAATTTCGAGTTTCTTCACCTTCCCAATAAGAAAGATTAACCAAGCTTTCGAATTTTCCCGAACGGAAGGCGAGGTTTGTTGCGCCTTTGTATTTATTACTGATACCGGTATAGGTTGCAGAGACATCACTATAGAAATCTTTTTCCTCGAGATAGTCCCCCGGCTTTTTAGTCCGAACCACCACCACACCACCAATAGCACCTGAGCCAAATACAGACGAACTAGCCCCTTTTATAACCTCAATACTTTCTAGGTTAGACATATCAAACGAGTTACGTCCAATCTTGTCATTGATGTCATTGGCACCAAAGCCATCAGCAGACTTGATTCCGTCTTTCACTATCAAGATACGGTTACCTGTCATTCCGCGGATAGTGATGTTTTGAGGTCGCCCCGCTCCCCCAGAAACACTAACTCCCGGCTCGCTCTTTATTGCATCATAAAGCTCTGTTGCACCCTTTTTCTCTAGTTCTTCACCAGTGATCACAGCCACTGACCCAGCGACTTCGGATAGTCGCTGTTCTATTTTATTCGCTGTTACGATCACTTCTTCAAAGTGATAAACCTCAGATTCGGCGTGCACGAGGTTGGCAGCAAGTACACTCAGGACTGCCGCTGATAAGGGGGAAAGCTTCATTTACTGCTCCGCTTTAATGTCTTTTGGGATAAGTGATAAAAGAAATGCGTACTCAAACGCTTGTTGCGATTGCGATCGTCGCCTGTCTGCCGAGTGCCCTTGAGTAAAGTTTGTCGACAATAAATAAGGCCCGCTCCCGGTCGTTAGTTCGCTAAGTTTTGCGTAATACTTAGCTCCTTCCCAATAGGGAACTCGGCGGTCATTGAGGCCAACCTGAATCAATATTGGTGGGTAGTTTTGTTCGCTAAGATTCAGATAAGGGTCGTATTGCTGCATTACCTTCAATTCATCGGCAATATTTGGATTGCCCCACTCACCATACTGCTGAGCCGTTAGAGGTATTACAGAATCAGACATGCTGTTCACGACATCGACAAAGGGGACTTTAAGGACTGCACCATTAAACAAGTCAGGAGCCTGATTTAATGCTGCGGCAACAAGAGTGCCACCAGCGCTTCCACCCATAGCGTAAATTGGGCGTCTACCTTGATCGTATGTCGTCAAATATCGAGCTACAGCAATGAAATCCGAGATAGCATTCTCTTTTTTGACCCCTTTTCCTGCTTGGTACCAAGCGTCACCATAAAAGCCGCCACCGCGAACATGTGCAATTGCATAAATCACGCCCTCATCAAGTAGGCTAATGATTTGGGGCATAAAGTAAGGCTTCATCGTCATTCCGTAGGCCCCGTACCCGTACAAAAACAGAGGTGTATCCTTCGTGAGCTTATCCTTGCGATACGCCAAAGTTACTGGGATCGTTACCCCGCCAGAGTTGACGATGACTTGCTCGGAATAATAGTTAGATTTTTGATATTCAGGGTAGTGATCTTGAGAGAAGAGCTCTCGTTTTAGAGTGTCAGTATTCAGCCGCTCCCACTTCGCTGGCTGAGTTAAAGACATGCTTCGAATGTGCAGTTTGTTACTTTGGTAGTCACCTACTTGGCTTACCCAAGCAACTTGACCAGGTTCTGCTATCAGCTGTCTTGAACGATGACGTCCGTCGTTATCGAAGAATTGTAAAAATTGAGACGCACCAGTCTGGGTGATGATCACAGGCCCCGACTCAAACAGATGAAAGTTACTGATTCTAGATTCATCACTCGGTTCAAAAACAGCATTCCAATTATCTATTTTTGATGCTTGATTAAGCGCTACCGAGTAAAAAGCAAATCCCTTACGAGCATGGTTACTGTTCGAGAATAAACGAGAGCCAACAACATCAACGTAGTACTCCACGCCAGTTCTGCGAGGTAAAAGAGGTTTAGAGATTTCGCCGGTATCAAGATTTAAGAGACGTTGCTCACTTGAATCCTCACTGTTTGCCTGAACAACAGCAAATTGCTTATCACTTGAAAGGTAGAACGACAGTAACCACGCAGAATCTGGTTCTTCAATTAATTGATTTGGTTCTGACTGGTCTAAGAAGTATTGCGTTAGCGCATAAGGTCTCGAAGTTTGTTGCTCAAGTTGAACCAAATACAGAGATTGATCGTCTTTCGACCACGTAAGCGTACTGTCTACATTCCGCGCGATTGGGGTAACTTGACGAGTTTTAAGATCAACAACACTGACTCGGAACTGTTCTGATCCTGTGACATCTTCGGCGATCGCAAGCTGTGTTCTTGTTGAGTTTAATGCCCAGCCAGCTAACTGATAGTAATCAAGATCGGTAGATCGATCGTCAAGGTTATGTAGCTGCGTTGATTCTTCATTCCCAACCAATCGGGACAATAAAACTCTTTCACCATTGTGATTGAGGATCGCATACTCATACCCACCGATTTCAAGCCATGGTTTGTCAGCTCTCTCTGGGCGGTTGCCCTGCCAATTCTCTTGCAAGGATTCACTCAATAACCGAATACGTTCTTGATACTGCCGAGTTTTATTATTTTGTTGATTAAGATAGTTGAGTACGTTGTTCGCGCTACGGGAATCATCTCTAAGCCAAGAGAACTGATCGGAAGCACTAACCGTCCCCGTCAGTAAAAGAGTAAAAGCTAACAACACAAACACTTTCATAAACCCAACAAATCCATACGCTAATTTAATAAATTTTGCGTATACTGCACCTAAACGATAATGAGATCAATTATCATTTACACAAATATGTGATATTAATCACGATAGATACGTCAATTAATTATGAATTGGTCTTGTATTACTATGGAATATTTATGTTTATTCAGAAGAAGAAAACCAGTTGATAGTTTTGATTATAAGCAATGATTTACCATATTACAGAATAAGCAATCGTTTACTTAATGAAACTAAATGACTTTACTGTTTAGTTTCATTAGCTCGAATTCTTTCAATCGCTTCTACCCTTCTAAGCTGTTCTGGTAGGAAATGTTCAGTCCTAAGTTGCGCAATTGTCTCTTGTTGTTCGGTTTTTGATAGGAATGAATCTTTCAAGACATCATTTCGTTCTGCGAAGTAGACCTCTAACGAGTCTTCAAAGGCCGCTCTTTGTTTATCAAGTGCTTCAAGTCTCTGGGTTGCTTCTTCACCGACAAGTTCGCTTCTCTTTAAGTATTTACCCTGTTCATCGAGACCTTCAGAGCTAGAGAGCTGTTGGAGTAACACCTGATTCTGGTGACTCGACTGAACATAATCAGGTTGCTCAGATAGATAGGATTCGAGTCTTTGTTGGTATTCTTCATCCTCTAATCCCTCCTGTTTCAGAAGTAACTTTTCTAAGGCGATTTCTCTCATTCTGTTGTCGTGCGTAAACAGAATACTTATCTCGCTCTCACTGAAAAACTGAGCTTGGAGGTCAAGGAGCGCTTGATTGAGTGCACGTAGATCATCAGCGGAAATGGATGTGGTATCGAACTGCACGTCCAACGATGTCAGTGCCGACTTATACTCAAGATATTTGGCAAACAGTGCTTCATCAACCACGGTTGTTGATGATTGTTCGTGGTGTTTCGCCACGTTGTCTCGAATATCTTCAAGGGTTAATTCTGTATTACCTGACACGAAATATTCCATCATGTCTTTTGCTGATGCGTTATCGATGTCGGTATCTTGCTGAGAGGTGACTTTCAATGAGGAGACGCGTTGTTCGTCGTCAGTATGTGTATCTTGATTATTTAGATATAAAAAGACCGCCGCTGTGCTCATCAGGGCTATCGTGGTTATCGACAAAATGGCGGTCTTTTTCATCATACTTCCCTTGTTTTCTTATTAAACGGCTTTGCAGACTACAAGCCAGCCAACTTCAATCGATTGGCATGCTGACGATATAGAGTTACAGGATCTGTCTCAAACAAGTGGTGAATTCCCAATAACCCATTAATCTCATCTAGGTGGTTCATTTTGTAATCATCACCAATCACTTTGCCCAAATGCGCGCTGCATGCTCCTACTAAGCCATCATTAGGTTCGTTGAAGGCTAAGCCTAGGATTGTCATCGCTCCGTCGGTAGGATCAAGAAGGTTGGTAAAAGTGGAAGACCCTGTCCATGAATAGTAATAAACGCCGTTACTTGCTTGCCACTCACCATCGCCACACTCAGACGTCGGAACGCCCTCAGGGTAAAACTGGTTGAAGGCTAGCGAGCCTTCTGTGGTCAATGCTTCAAGAGAAGCGAGGCCGTCTTGGTCGAGATCCGTTCCACCAGATAAAAGGTTAATCAGTGTCGTTAATCCACCTGCTAATTTAACCGCGATACCTTCTGTAACAGAGCCTTCAGATACGTTCCCTCGAACGAGATCAGCGACCTTAGAACCTTTATGCACACCGCCAATACTGGTCACTGAAGCAACAAGATCAGGTCGAACTGACGCAACATAACGAGCCGTAGGCCCACCGTGGCTATGACCAACCAGATTCACCTTACTTGCTCCTGTTGCAGCTAACAGCGTTTCAACTTGGCTGAGTAACTGTTCACCACGGACCTCTGAACTGTTGGTTGCAGAGACCTGAGCGACATATACGTTCGCGCCATCTTTTGTCAGAGATTCCGGTACGCCATAGAAATAGTCAACGCCCGCTAATGTATCGAAACCAAACAGACCATGTACCAACATAATGGGGTATTTCGTTTCAGTGTATCCGCTGGCTTCTAATGCTGATGCGCTCGTTCCGGCATATACGCCAAAACTGGATAGGCAGGCTATCGTCCAAATTAATATCTTTTTCAATGCTCTTTCCTTAAACAGATTAGACCTCTGATGAGTAAAAGAACCGTAGATGATGATTTTATAAAACAGAAAGTAACGACTTCATATTTGTGATGGCGAACTTGAATTAAACAGGTGCGATGAACATCAAGCAAACAGAATCAGGAGAACAAAACATAAGCAATTGATTAAATTAACATTTAACTAAGGTTGATGAGATTGTTCTTTCAATATCCCGACTCAAATATCAATTCAACATTCTCAATAAACCAAAATTATTCGACAAATAACCGTTTGGAAACAGGTATTTTTCAACCAAAAACTCGTTGATAACTTGAGGTTTATTCCATTAACGACACACCACAACCATGAATATATTGACGCTAATTATTGATTTTAGATATAGGTCGTACCAGTTATTTACTTATCCACTTATCCACTTATCAAGAAACAAGCAACAAGCAACAGCGTTTCTGTTTGGCTCATCTAAATATAAAAGAGAATACAGTGATGAAAAATACGGCTTTAATACTCACGTTAGCCCTGCCTTTTGGCGCTTATGCCGCTGAAGACTCAATACCAACACCTGAATCGATTACATCTGCACAAGTACTCAGTGCACAAGGCTCAGAGACCTATTCATATGTTAGATGTTGGTATCGAACCGATGCCTCTCATGATTCCCCAGCCACCGACTGGAAGTGGGCAAAGAAAGAGAGTGGTGATTACTACACGATCAACGGATATTGGTGGTCTTCTGTTTCTTTCAAAAACATGTTCTACAGTGATGCGCCTCAATCTGAAATCAAACAGCGTTGCGAACAGACGCTCGACATCCAACATGACGCCGCTGACATCACCTACTTTGCCGCAGATAATCGCTTCTCTTACAACCACTCCATCTGGACCAACGATAACGCGTTCCAGGCCAATAGCATCAATCGTATTGTCACCTTTGGTGATAGCCTGTCCGACACTGGTAATCTATTTAATGGCTCACAATGGTTTTTTCCGAACGCAGATTCGTGGTTTTTAGGGCACTTTTCGAATGGTTTAGTCTGGACGGAGTATTTAGCAAAAGCGAAAGATGTCCCTCTGTATAACTGGGCTGTGGGTGGCGCCGCAGGTACCAACCAATACGTGGCATTGACTGGTGTTTATGATCAAGTCACCTCTTATCTGACCTACATGAAAGTCGCCAAAAACTATCGTCCGGAAAACTCACTGTTTACTTTAGAGTTTGGCCTCAATGACTTCATGAATTACAACCGAGAAGTCGCCGATGTAAAGGCTGACTTTAGCAGCGCGCTGATCCGCTTAACAGAATCTGGTGCGAACAATATCCTGCTGTTCACCTTACCCGATGCAACCAAAGCCCCTCAATTCAAATACTCTACCGAACAAGAGATAATAAAAGTTCGTGGCAAGATCTTAGAATTCAACCAGTTCATCAAAGCTCAAGCCGAGTATTACCAAGGTATAGGGAAAAACGTGGTGTTGTTCGATGCAAGTGCGTTGTTCGCCAGCATTACCGATAACCCAGAACAACATGGCTTTCGAAACGCGAGTGATGCTTGTCTTAATATCAATCGAAGCTCAGCCGCGGACTATTTAAGAAGCCACAGCTTAACTAATGATTGTGCGACCTATGGTTCAGACAGTTATGTATTCTGGGGCGTGACGCACCCAACCACCGCCACACACAAATACATTGCCGACCATATCCTAGCTTTTTCATTCTCAACATTTGATTTCTAAAGCCTTTAGAGCAACTCCGTAACCTGAGGCAGCACCTCTTAGGCACAAAAGTCAGATACAAAAAAACCGCCTAATATTGGCTAATGCCGATCAGTTAAAG
>NZ_JBFRVF010000011.1:0-75027 GCF_041475025.1 Vibrio sp. 10N.222.49.C12
AATCGCTTGGTGATCACAAGTGCGCTGACGGGGCATGTAACACGAAAATGCCCCAAAATCCGTTAGTGCAAAGATTCCAATTCACTTTAGTCTGCAATATTTTTCAGCCCCCTAACTGCATAGCCATTCAATTTCCTCATCTAAACTTATTAAGGCCACTTCTAAAGTTAGACGGGAGGTCAATTATGTGGACGAAGAAAGGTCACTTAACTGGGCAGAAAAAGCCCTTCAAGCTCGAAGACATCTGGCGAATTCGCACTAGACTAGAAATCGAAGGCAATATCATGGAGTTGGCCCTGCTCAATCTCGCCATCGATTGTAAGCTCCGTTCTTGTGACTTGCTAAGAATGAAAGTTAGAGATATATCTTCTGGCGGCGTCATTCAAGATCGTGTTCTTTACAGCCAAAGCAAAACTGGTCGAGAGGTACAGTTTGAGATCACTTCCCGCACAGCACAATCCTTGACTCAATGGTTAATACGTAGCCAATTATCTGCACCAGATTATCTTTTCCCAAGCCCTCGCAAACAAGGTAAGCCAATGAGTTATAGCTGCTATGCCACCATTATTCGCCGCTGGGCAACTGAACTTGGCTACGATCCTTATCTTTATGGTACGCACTCAATGCGCCGTACCAAGGCGACGTTAATCTATGCTCGCACCAAAAACATTCGGGCTGTTCAGCTGTTACTTGGTCACGTGAAGCTAGATAATACAATTCGATATTTGGGGGTCGAGATAGAGAATGCGCTGAACATCTCTGAAGGGATAGACTCATAACAAGGTTAGACACTGAATTCAAATTATGTCGATCTTGAGTTGAATCAATATTGTATCTTTATTTCAATGCCTTATGCTAACTATCAACTGATCAAGTGTCGCATTTACTCATATGCATGTGCCGTATTTATTCCTATGGCAACAGGGTTGAGTTATAATCTGAACACTTAGGAAATTAGGAGGTTCAAATGACAGCCGTTGACCGTATTTATCAAAAGATAAAGCGTTCAAGACGTTATGTGTTTGAGCGCAAAGACTTTGATGGCTTTGCTAGCTACGATCAAATTGGTCGTGCGCTAAAGCAACTAGTCAAAAAAGGTGAGCTAATCAAGCTTGGCTATGGTCTATACACCAAGGCAAGGATTAACAGCTTAACGGGCAAACCCATGCCTACGAACCCTGGGGGGAGCGATGCCCTGATGCGCGAGATATTAAAGATGAAAGGCGTCGATTTTGAGATGGACAACCTATCTTTGCAAAGCCTATCAGGTGAAAGCACCCAAATCCCATCATCCGTTCAATACTCATGGAATCCCAAACAATTTAATCGCAAATTGGTTGTTGGTAACCGAGTGTTGAATTCACCGAGTTAATATGGAAAAACTAAAGCAACAGTTTCTTGAGGTTTCCGATGCACTTGAGCTCGGAAACCCTGCCATTATTGAAAAAGATTACTGGGTAGTTGCCTTGCTTTCTGAGCTAGCAGAAGTGAAGCCTGACTCTCACCAAATGGTCTTTTCTGGCGGTACAGCTCTGGCAAAGTCAAACGTTAAAATTCTGAGAATGTCAGAAGACGTAGACATTAAATTGATCCCTAAGCAAGCGTTTGATGAACTGAGCCGCGCAAAAAAGAAAGCAGTTCGTAAGGCATGCATCAACGGTATTGAACATGCGATCACTCGGTCAGAGCGATTTACGGTTGAAGCGCGTAGTGTACGTGATGAATATCGCTATGTTGAGTTGGAACTCCGATACCCGCAACAGTTTAGCCAAGCGCCATGTCTTCGCCCCATTATCAAACTGGAGTTAATGGAGACAATCCCACTGTTTGATGCAGAGCCTCGTAGCATTCAATCACTGGTCGCAGAGCTGTATAAACAACCTCCAGAAGTGAAGGCGTTTGATTGCGTTTCTATCCATGCCACGTTGGTTGAAAAAATCATATCAATGTTGCGCCGCACAATGTCAGTCAAGCGCGATGCACAGCGTAAGGATGATGCCACCCTTGTGCGCCATATCTATGATGTTTACTGCATTCTAAAGACCGAAGAACAGACAGAACACCTCGACCTGACAGCACTAACACCGTTATTTAAAATGGTGTTAGAAGAAGATCTTGAGCGTTTTGGTAATCAGCATGCAGAATTCGTCTCCAATCCAAAACAAGAACTACAACTTGGGCTGAAAGAGCTTGAAGAAAACCCAGTTTTTCGTCAACGTTTTCACGAGTTTGTAACCCCGATGGTGTTCAACACCGAACCTCATGATTTTGATACCTGTTTTGACTCTTTCAAACACGTAGCAGAGTCACTAATTAAAACAATTTAATCTATTCGAGTACCATTTCATGCCACATTCACCAATCAATCAAGATCCTCTCTACCAAGAATAAGTCAACAAAGCCGTTTGGGCTGCCTGTGACACCTTCCGAGGCACCGTAGACCCATCCATATACAAAGATTTCATCCTAACCATGCTGTTCTTGAAGTACATCTCTGACGTACACCAAGACAAATTTGATGAGCTATCAAAGCAGTTCAATGGTAACGAGCAGATGATTACGGCAATGATGTCGAAACAGTCTTTCAAAATCCCCACTGGTTCAACTTTCTGGGACTTGTATGAGGCTCGCCACGAAGCAGGCAATGGCTCTCGTATCGACCAAGCGCTACACGCGATTGAAGAAGCCAATGGCACTAAGCTAAAAAACGTATTCCAAGACATCAGCTTTAACACCGATAAGCTGGGTGATGAGAAGCAAAAGAACGACATCCTACGCCATCTATTGGAAGATTTTGGTAAGCCAACCCTAAACCTGCGCCCAAGCCGCGTGGGTTCACTGGACGTGATTGGTAACGCCTACGAATATCTCATCAAACACTTCGCTGCTGGCAGCGGTAAATCGGCGGGTGAGTTCTATACCCCACCAGAAGTTTCAGACTTACTTTCAATCATCCTAGAGCCACAGCAAGGCGATAGCATTTGTGACCCTGCATGTGGTTCAGGCTCACTACTGATGAAGTGTGGCAAGCAAGTTCAAAACAACTTTGCAGGCTCCAAGCAGTACGCCCTGTTTGGTCAAGAAGCGATTGGCTCAACATGGTCACTGGCTAAGATGAACATGTTCCTACACGGTGAAGACAACCACCGTATCGAATGGGGAGACACCATTCGTAACCCTAAGCTTCAAGACAAAGAAGGCGGCCTACTGCACTTTGACGTAGTAACAGCCAACCCTCCGTTCTCTCTCGATAAATGGGGTTTTGAAGATGCAAGTAACGACCATTTTGGTCGCTTCCGCCGTGGTATTCCACCTAAGACTAAAGGTGATTACGCGTTTATCTCGCATATGATTGAAACGTTGAAACCTCAGACTGGCCGTATGGGGGTGGTTGTGCCACATGGCGTGCTATTCCGCGCATCTAGTGAAGGTAAAATCCGTAAGCAGCTTATCGATGAAAACCTACTAGACACCGTAATCGGCCTACCTGAAAAGTTGTTCTTTGGTACAGGTATCCCCGCTGCGATCCTTATCTTCAAAAAACAGAAAGATGATAACAAGGTGCTGTTTATTGATGCCTCTCGTGAGTTCAAGTCTGGTAAAAACCAAAACCAGCTTACGCCTGAGAACATTCAGAAGATTGTTGATACCTACAAGGCGCGAGAAACCACAGATAAATACTCATACCTAGCGACCCTAGAAGAGATTGCCGAGAACGATTACAACCTCAACATTCCTCGCTATGTCGACACCTTTGAGGAAGAAGCGGAGATAGATTTGATGGCTGTGCGCAGTGAGCGTTTAGCGTTACAAAATGAGTTGGCCGATTTAGAAGCCGAGATGGCAGGCTACCTAGAGGAGTTGGGTTATGGTGCCTAATCAATATTTGCCCTCCCACCTTGGTGAGATTCCTAGTGATTGGGAACGAGTACGATTTTCAGATGTAATGAAAGTCAGACAAGGCTTACAAATTGCAATTTCAGACCGCTTGAAAGAACCGACTGAGACTGCGAAAGAGTACATTACCATTCAATCGATTAACAAAATTGAGCAAGCTAGAGAGTATGTTGAAGCACCCTCTGGGCGTGTTATCTGTACCAAAGAAGACGTATTAATGACTCGTACAGGTAATACTGGCATTGTTGTGACTGATGTAGAAGGTGTTTTTCACAACAACTTCTTTCTTATGGACTTTCAGAGAGGACGTATCGATAGAAAGTTCTTGGTAAACTACCTAAGAACGAATCGAGTTCAACACCTTATTTTGACGAAGGCGGGTGCTAGTACCATTCCAGACCTAAATCATAAAGACTTTTACTCAATTGAATTTCCATTACCCCCACTCCCAGAACAACGCAAAATCGCTAAAATCCTCTCAACATGGGACAAAGCGATTACCACCACAGAAAAGCTGATTGAAACCAGCAAGCAGCAGAAAAAAGCCCTAATGCAGCAGCTTTTAACGGGTAAGAAGCGTTTGGTTAATCCTGAAACGGGTAAGGTGTTTGAGGGGGGGTGGACATACAAAACGATAAATGAGGTAGCAACACGCATTCAGAAAAAATCTGATGGTGAAGCACACCCAATCTTAACCATCTCATCGTTATCAGGCTTTGTTACTCAAGAAGATCGATATAGCCGCTATATGGCAGGAGAAAGCGTAAAAAATTATATTTTGTTAAAGCGCGGAGAATTCGCTTACAACAAAGGGAATTCAAAAACATATCAATTTGGTTGCATTTTTGACCTAGAAAGCTTTGATACTGGTCTAGTTCCTCATGTTTATGTCTGCTTTAAGCTCAATACAGGGCTAAACCATCGATATTTTAAGTATTTGTTTGAGGCTGACTACCTAAAGCCACAACTTGGAGCATTGGTGAATACAGGAGTTCGTAATAATGGTTTGCTTAATATCAAACCTACTGAGTTTATGAACACAAAAGTACCCGTACCATGTTTTGGTGAACAAGAACGTATTGCCGATGTATTACACGCAAGCTCAGAAAACCTAAAAATTCTGAATGCTAAACTTGCCCATTTGAAGCAAGAAAAAAAGGCATTGATGCAGCAGTTGTTGACGGGTAAGCGCCGCGTGAAAGTTGATGAAGAAGTTGCCGCGTAGAGCACCTCTTCACTCTCGGCCAATGTGTGACGCAGTGCGTCACACTGTATTGCCGTTATCAAAACTAGGTATTAAACAATGTTACTGTTTAACTGCACCAAAGCCGCTGCGGACTTTTTCACCGTAAAGCGCAATGGCAAAAAAATCTCCCCACTGGAAGAACCGCCGACGGACGCTGTCAGTGGTTCTGAAGCCGTCAATGTGCTGAATACCCCTACAGCACCAATCAGTGCTTGGTTGGTGCACGCGGTAAACGTTCAACGCAAGAAAGTGCTGATCGCCATGCATGTCGAAACCCGTTATGCCATGGTGTTTGTAGGCATTCAAAAAGGGGATTGGCTCGAATTTACGAACCAACTGCTTGAACGGCTGTTTAACAACTTGCAGTTCTTTGGTGAAGAGTTCGAAATGTGCGATGAAGAGAGCTTTGAAGAGATGTTCAATGAGTTCATCAAGCTTCATCCTAAGCCTTGCTTTTGTCAACGCGGTGACCGCAGTGTACAAAGCCACATTAATGATGTTGCGTGGCAATTTGAAAATCGGGTTTATCAAGTTGGTTCTCTCCCAGACGGCCACGAAGAGTGCGCCAGCTTTGATGACTGGGTCAACAGTTTGATTCGCTCGACCAAACAAAAGAAAGATCACTTTCACCCTGACGAAGAGATGTTCATTGACTGGATGCAGACCTATAGCGAATTGGGTGACAATGAGGACAAGCTCATCCGCCAGTTATTTGGATCTCTACGCCGACAAATGATGCACGCCGAAATGGTTAAGCGTGGGATTCCCGACGACGACTATTTTGATGGGATGAATGCCGAACTCAGCCAAGCAATCCATGAGTATTATCAAGAGATTGCCCCTGACACATTCAACGAAGAGACACCCGATAACGTTATCGACTTCAATCAGGCCAAAAAACGTAAACTACATTAACAACAATAACGATAATAAAAACGAATCGACAATAAGGGACGACAATGTCAGGCAACTTACCCAACTTCCGAGAAGAACAAAGCGCGAAAATTCCAGCGTTAACCTTACTCACTAACCTTGGTTATCAGTTCATTTCACCAAATGAATGTGTGGTTAAGCGCGGTAACCTTTCTACCGTTATTTTGCCTGATGTGCTGCGTGATGTACTCAAGCACAAAACCTACTCTTTCATGGGGAAAGATCATCACTTATCGGAAGCGGCTATCGATAAAATTGTCCATGACCTTGCCAACCCTGCCATGAATGAAGGGCTGAAAGCGGCGAATGAAAAACTGTATAACGCTCTGACCTATGGCATTGGCGTGACCGAGTTTGTTAATGGCAAGAAAGCCAGCCCAACGATCAATGTCATTGATTGGGAAACCCCTGAGAACAACCAGTTCCACTTTACCGAAGAGCTAGAAGTGGAAAATGCGCATGGAACGGGTCATCGTATTCCCGATATTGTCTGCTTTGTGAACGGCCTACCTTGGGTGGTGATTGAAGCCAAGCGTCCTGACTCCTCGCATGAGGGCAAGCCGACGGTTGCCGAGGGTATCTCGCAAAACATCCGCAACCAAAAAGTCGATGAGATCCCACACCTGTTTGCCTATAGCCAATTGCTGATGTCGGTGAATGGACACAAAGGTTTGTACGGCACCTGCGGCACACCGAGTAAGTTTTGGGCGAAGTGGAAAGAAGAACAGATCACCGAATCCACATTCGCACGTCTTAAAAATACGCCACTTGCGCCAGCGCAACTTGATAAGCTATTTGCTCACCGTTCAGCCAAAGTACGTGATGAATACCTATCACTGATTGCTGGCGGTGATTTAATGGTGACAGACCAAGACCGTTTATTGGTATCACTACTTCGTCATGACCGCCTTCTGGAAATGACCCAACTCTTCACCTTGTTCGATAAAAAAGCGGGCAAAATCGTTGCCCGTTATCAGCAGGTCTTTGGCATTAAAGCATTAATTGAGCGTGTAACCTCTTTTGATGAGCAAGGCGCACGTAATGGTGGGGTTATATGGCATACCACAGGTTCGGGTAAATCGTTCACCATGGTGTTCTTGTCCAAGGCACTGATTTGGATTAAAGAACTCGCTAAATGCCGTGTGGTGGTGGTGACTGACCGTGTTGATTTAGAAGACCAACTAGCACGTACCTTTGCTTCTGGGGGAGCGCTGTCTGAAAAAGATCGTAAAACTGCCATGGCTACAACGGGTAAACGCCTTGCTGAGCAAATTGGTAAAGGCAATGAGCGTATTATCTTCTCCATCATCAACAAGTTTGGCACCGCAATAGAGCTTGATGAGTGCTACAACGACAGCCCTGACATGATAGTGCTGGTTGATGAAGGCCACCGCAGCCAAAACGGTGAAAACAACATTCGTATGCAGCAAGCCCTGCCAAAAGCCGCCTATATTGGTTTTACGGGTACACCGCTGCTGCAAGACGATAAGACTGAAAACAAGTTCGGTAAAATCATCCACTCATACACTATGCAACAAGCGGTGGAAGACAAAACCGTTACTCCGCTGCTGTATGAAGAGCGTGTGCCAGAGTTAAGTACCAATGACAAAGCGCTTGATGCTTGGTTTGATCGCATCACCGACAAGCTGACCGAAAAGCAACGCACAGACTTGAAGAAGAAGTTTGCTCAAAAAGGTCAAATCTATCAAACCGAAGGACGCATCCATTTAATCGCTCATGACATTTCTGACCATTTCCAAAACTTTAAGCGCCAAGGGTTAAAAGGTCAGCTTGCTTGTGACTCAAAAGCCTCTGCTATCCAATATAAGAAGCTTCTCGACCAAATTGGTAAAGTGACCTCGGTAGTTGCCATGTCACCGCCAGATACCCGAGAAGGCCATGATACAGTCGATGGAGAAAGCAAGGATGTGGTACAGAATTGGTGGAAAGAGAACGTACTGGATTCAGATTTTGGCCAAGATGAAAAAGCCTACACCAAGCATATCATTGAAGAATTCGGTAAAGATGACGGGCCCGATTTAATGATCGTGGTCGATAAGCTTTTAACGGGCTTTGATGAACCAAAGAACACCGTGCTTTACATCGATAAACCGCTTAAACAGCACAACCTTATCCAAGCCATTGCTCGCGTGAACCGTTTACACCAAAAGAAAGAGTTTGGTTACCTCATCGACTACCGAGGCATCTTAAAAGAACTAGATGCCACCATTGCTGACTACCAAGACTTGGCAGAGCGTACCCAAGGTGGATTTGATATTGACGATCTTAAAGGCTTATACAGCCGCATGGACACGGAATATAAAAAACTGCCTGGCTTATACAGTGAACTCTGGGCATTTTTTATTAATGTAAAAAACACCCAAGATCCGCACGCAATGGCACGGGTATTTGCGCCGAACATTGAGTATGTAGATGGTCAGCCAACAGATTTAAACCTAAAGAAACGCCAAGATTTTTATAGCACACTCACTGCGTTTGCCAATTGTTTAAAAGTCGCTCTGCAATCGGCCACCTACTTTGAAGACAAGAGCTTTGATGATAAACGCCAGATTTATAAAGACACGCTAAAAAGCATGACATCGCTGCGTAAAGTTGTTCGTGAGCAAGCAGAAGAGACCATTGATTACGACGAGTACGCTGAGAGTATTCGCACTATGTTAGACAAGCACATCGGTGGCGTTGAGATCCAAGAGTCTAAAGGTGCTTATCTGGTTGGCAATATGGGGAAGGATATAAAACCAGAAGAGCTAAGTGACGATGAGGCTCGCAATAAGAAAGATGCGATCACAGGTCGTGTCACTAAGATGATTGAGCAAGATTTAGCGGACGACCCTTACGCTCAAGAGTATTTCTCGAAACTGCTTAAACAAGCGATTCAGCAAGCAAAAGAGATGTTTGATGCGCCTGTTAAGCAATATCTCCTATTTGCTGATTTCGAGGAGCAAGTGAAAGAGCGCAAAGTCGAGGGATTACCAACAGATCGCTTCGCAGAGCTAGACCCAAAAATTAAGCGCCATGTACAAGCTTACTTTGGGTTGTTCTTAAAGCATAGCACTGAAGGTCAAGATCTTACTGAAGATCAATGCTTCAACTATGCAGTTGAGATTGACGAGAAAGTGCGCAAAGCGGTGGCAGAATTTTCAATCAATCCATCAGAGATTGAAAACCAGATCAATCTAGAGGTGCTTCCGTTACTGTTTGCCGATTTAGGGGTCGATAAAGCGCAAGTCATTGCCGAAGAAGTGGTGCAAATCACTCGCTTAGGTTTAGCAGGTCACCATTAATGGCATCAACAGTCTCTGACGAACGCAACAAAGAGGAATACAGCTTCATCTATGGAGATGAGGCTGTTCCCTATGAGGTTGTGCGCAAGCCTCACCTAGAAGGCAAGAAACGTAAAATAACCATCAAGGTTCATCCCAACTGTGAAGTCGTAGTGACATCTCCAGAAAATGCAAAGCGCGATGATATCCACCAAGCAGTAATGAAACGTGCCAAGTGGATTTATGATGCCCTGAAAGAATTTCGAGGTCATTTGGAGTATGTCCAGCCTAAACACTACGTCAGCGGTGAGATGCAGTTCTATCTTGGTCGTCGTTATGTGCTGAAGGTAGTAGAAGATGCAGATGCCTTGCCAACGGTAAAAATGACTCGCGGTAAGTTACTTGTCACCTTGACGAGGTTTAACGATGACAAAACTGCCATGGTTAAAGCTTTGGTGCGCAACTGGTACAAGGTTCGTGCTGAGCGCATTTTTCATGAACGCTTATCTGAACTACTGCCTCAAGCCACATGGGTTGATGGTATCCCAAGCTTTCGTGTACTGCCTATGACAAAGCAATGGGGAAGTTGTTCAGCTAAAGGGAACCTGATGCTCAACCCTCATCTAATCAAAGCGCCTAAAGAGTGTATTGATTACGTGATCCTGCATGAGCTTTGCCACATCGCTGAGCATAACCACAGTGACAAGTTCTGGCGCTTGCTGACCAGCGTGATGCCTAATTGGAAAGAAGTAAAAGCCCGTTTAGATGGAATGGCGGAGCTGTATTTGAATGAATAAGGATTGATGAAATGAGATGCCCAACTTGTGAAAAGCATATTGGCAGGGACTGGCTAGAAGATGAATGCATCGAACCAAACGAAGCCTTTGACTGCACACATTGCGATGAAACCCTGCGCTATGAAGTGGATGAAGGCACATACTTTGGTGCGCAGCATATAACGATTGAAGTTGTGGATGATTAGATGAAATTGAGCGTGCTCAGATGTTGAGTATCTATTCATTTTTAGTGTTTTTTTATGGTGTGGTTTTCAGGGTAAGGTATACAAGCGTTGAATATTTGCTCTAACCAATAAATGTCCAGAAACTTCTCACGCACCATTTCGTAACTCAGAAATGCCCAGAACCTTCTTAAGGCTCAGAGATTCTGTGCGGAAAGGGATTAAAGTGAGTAACCGTGTATCGGGGGGCTTAGCCTGCATGGCTATTGCAGCACCGTTGGAAATACCTAACTGATGCCGTTGAAGAAGCTATTATACTTATGTTGAAATAGACTGAATTACTAGCTGGCGGTTGTAAGCAGGTTAAGTACGTTAGGATAAAGTATAGTTGCCTTAGCCTAAAAATTTATGCAGTAACTTATGAATTTGACACTTGGTTAAAAGTATTACCATAAGTATTACCGCTCTCTTTGCGAGTTTTTTTATGGATATATATCAGCATCTTAAATAAATAATTCGGATTCCTCACTCACCGCCAAATTTAAGACCGCAGCAGTTCGCTGCGGTTTTTTTATGTCTAATTTTATCCTGCGACCTGTTATCACCAAGGAAGAGCAACAACAGGTGTGATGACCAGTCGAAGTTGATGCTCTATCCCAAACGCGTCAGGGCTTTCAATGTAGTTCCAGTATTGAAGACCAAACTTGATGGGTTTGCCACCAATGAGAGTCGTCTTAGCGAACCCAATACCAATAGGGAATGACAATTTATTTCCACTGCTCGCTTCGTGATTATAGCTCCAAGTTGGTTGCGCTTGAATTTGCCATCCATCGTCTAGATTCGCGGTATAGAAGTACTGTCCACCAGTAATACTCGCGTCGGCGTCATTGCTTCCGCCAGCGTTCCATTGATGGGTAATTAACGCCCCGATAACCCCCCAGCTTTGTACGTAGGCTAAGGCAAACTCTGGACCGAGTAAGAATTGATCGTTACCCAGTTCATCGCTTGTTGCGGTGGGCAGTGTACCCACTATCCCCCCCACGACAATCATGCCGCTCTCAAAGGTATGACCAACGGCCACATCAAAGCCGATATCACCGAGACCTGCATCTGAATTTTCAAATCTATCGCCCTTGTAATAGGGTTGGTCAAATATTAAAGGTATATTTGGTCTGATAAATAAGTTGGTTCGCTCTGCAATTGGCACAGGGAGAACAGGTTGAAAGCTCAAGCGATACCCGTTCTGACTGTTCGCTGAATTTAAGTCGCCTTGATAGTTCGTCCAATCCAAGTTAAAGGACATCGAGCCAAGCGTTGTGTTTGGGTTGGCTAGCTCTTTAGCTACCTCCTCTACATCTTGCCCCTCGTCGGCTAACACTACGATGGGAAGAGTGACAGCAAAGAAGAATATCGCGCTTAAACTTCGTAATTTAAGGTTTGGCATTTTTTTTCCCTGACGAAAACGTTGGTACATAAACGTTTAGCTATGAAGGATTATTTTGTCAAAGTTGCCTTTATAGAGAAGGGCAGCTCTGGAGCGGCAAAGTCAATAGCTGTGGGTGAGATGAGCGTAAAAGTGATTGTTTTTGAGTCACTTTCTCTTGTCACGTTAGATTTGTCTTATCAATGAGCAAAGATGAGGATCAGGTAGATAGCGTGAAATTATTGGTCTAAGATTTTTGACACGTAACACTTATAGTTCATCTCACACACACGGGATAAAATTATGAAACCACTAGAATCATTCATTAAAAAGGCTACGATCGTCGGCTTTGGCCTTATGTCACCACTTGTTATCGCCGCTAATTATGATGTTGTAATTTTGAACGGCAGAGTTATCGACCCTGAAACAAATTTCGATTCTGTTGCTAATGTCGGGATCAAAGATAATAAGATCACAGCAATAACGACCGATAGTATTTCTGGGGATAAAACTATTGACGCTACAGGTAAAGTTGTTGCCCCTGGATTCATCGACGTCCACGCTCATGGTCAAAACATTGGTGACTACAGAATGCAGGCGATGCAAGGCGTTACCACTATGCTGGAACTCGAATCTGGTGTTCTACCTATCAGTGACTGGTATGCAGGACAAGCTGAAAAAGGCTTACCATTAAACTATGGTGCAGCAGCTGGTTGGACTTACGCTCGTATTGCTACATTTAGTGAGACGGAACCCGAAGCGACCGTTGGCTATTTCCAAAAAGCTCAATCACGTAATGATTGGAAGATGGATATAGCAACACCTGAGCAAGAAAGTAAAATCATCAAGCTGATTGAGCAAGGCCTTGATGAAGGTGGCCTAGGTATCGGGATTAACGCTGGCTATGCACCGGGCCATGGTCAAAAAGAATATTATGCATTGGCTGAATTAGCCGCAGAAAGAGACGTAGCAACCTATACTCACGTTCGCTATGCCAGCAATGCCGAGCCACAAAGCTCGTTTGAAGCCGTTAAAGAATTAGTGGGCAATGCCGCTATCACTGGCGCTCATATGCACTTTTGTCATATTAACAGTACTTCATTAAAAGATATCGAAACCATCTTACCTATGGTCAATAAGGCTCAAGAACAAGGAATCAATGTTACTGTGGGCGCTTACCCATGGGGCGCAGCAAGTACTGTCGTTGGCGCAGCCATGTTTTCTGGTGAAGGCTGGCGGGAACGTATGGGTTCAACCGCTGAAAACTTTCAGCTAGGTAAAGAACGTATGACAGAAGAACAGTTGAAAGACTACCAAGAAAATAAACCTGGTACCTTTATTGTCTGGCACTTCCTAGACGAGCAAAACCCTAAAGATCTTGCTCTATTAGACGCTTCGATTCTAAATCCTAATGTGTTGATTGAATCTGACGAAATGTTCTGGATGCATATGGACGAAGACGGCCACATTGAAAATTATGCAGGTGACGAGTGGCCATTACCAAAAGATCTATTCTCTCATCCTAGATCAAATGGCACCTTTGCTAAAGTACTCAGAGTCTATGTTCGTGAGCGCGGCTTGTTAACGATGACGGAAGCACTACGTAAAATGACACTGATGCCAGCTCAATTAATAGAAGATTTTGTCCCTCAAATGAAAAATAAAGGACGAATCCAAACTAATATGGACGCAGATATCGTGGTATTCGACCCAGAAACTATCGCTGATGTGGGCACCTACCAAGATCCTAACCACCCAGCCGTAGGCGTACATTGGTTATTGGTTAACGGCAAAATCGTTGTCAACAACACACAACTAGATACAGACGTTAAAGCAGGCGAGGCCATTCGGCGTTAATTCACCTAATCAATGATAAATCAGACTATAGAAAGCGATACTCAGGTATCGCTTTTTTATCTCACCTCTTCGATAATTTCTTAAAGTGTCACATATAATACTTTTAAATGAATTTTCTAATTGAGGTAACATTTAGATAGATTTGCCAAAAATATTCGACATAAATCACGTTTTTATCATGTCATTGGGCGTAGTTTATTTATAAAAAGGTGCATAAAAAGGTGCGTACAAAGGGCTTAACACTCCGTTTGATATAAATCCGTACCTATCTTTACTTCCAAACTTCCAACATATTTATATTTTATAGAAGCTAACACTGTTAAGGAAAATTTCAAATATGGACAACAAATCTGAAATCGAACCAACTAATGATAAAGCGACAAAGTCAGGTGCACCAAAATTACCAGAATTTGAAATTAAAGATTATTCAAAAATCCCTCAACGAACACACAAATATCCTGCATCTGAACGTGCAAAAAAAATTGTTCGAGATTCTATGGCTATTGACAGCCTTTTTTCCGGTCTTTGGCCCTCTCAATGGTCTTCACCTGAAGCACCAGAATTCCATGATGAAATGGACAAGTGCAAAGCCGCTGGATTCAAGGTACTAGCAGCATGTCCTTCCGCAGACTCGTTAGATGCCTCGGTTGAAGGCATTATGAAAGGCGCTCAGTTCTACCTAAGCAAAATGAAAGAACGCCCAGACGACTATATGATGATCCGCACTACCAAAGATATTGATGAAGCGGTAAAACAAAACAAATTGGGTATTTACTTCACTCACCAAGGTACTCAAATATTTGGTGGTGATGTTGATCGCGTAGGACTATGGCGTGAGATGGGCTATGGTTACTGTTTATTGGCATATAATCAACGTAATGATGTGGGTGATGGCTGCTTCGAAATTGAGAACCGTGGTCTAACTGAATATGGAAAAAAACTTGTCGACGCTTATAACCGATACGGTATGCCTGTTGATGTAAGCCATACTGGCGAACGAACCTCCTTAGATGCGATTGAACGCAGTAGCCAACCTGTCATTTCTTCGCATTCAGGTGCGAAAGCCATTGCCGATTATCAGAGAAGCCTTTCTGACGTTGTGATTAAAGGTGTTGCGGCAACCGGTGGGGTTTGCTCAATAAATATGGTGGCTGCCTTTATGGATACATCTAACCCAGATATATTGACGACTGAACAATTATTTCGACATATTGATTATATGGTCAACTTAGTCGGTATAGACCACGTTGGCTTCGGTTCAGACTATATCCCGAACATCAATTTTACAGCGTCTATTATTCAAACACCAATGGGGCAGAACGTATTCCCTGATGGTGGCTATAGTGCCGCTGTAGGAGCAAAAGGGTTTCCTACCCCAGCACCATATCAAATTGTTGCAGCTCTAATTGATACCATGCTTGAAAATGGATACTCAGAAGAAGACTGCAGCAAGTTCTTAGGTGGCAACATGTACCGAGTATTTGATCAAGTCTGGGTATAAGAAGTTTATTAAATTTACTCAATAATTAGCACTTCTAACATCTCGTTTAGAAGTGCTTTTTTAATCGCTTCGAATGAGACTGCAGTTTATGACTGCTCCTAACTTGTTATTGTCCGTGCGACCTGAAGTCTTATGAAGCGTTGTTCACCACGCAGAGTGAACCATCTGTATCACCAGATGACCCTAAGAGCCTGAATAAAGCAGCGGCTCTGACAACGTAACGAAGCTTGGTCGTTGGGCTGAGCGGGAGCAAAATCGTGAGAGGATGTTCCTCCTGATAACCACAAAATCGGGTGAGTGCTAGGGAGTCAATATGATGAATGTAATGTGAATCCATTTAAGGCGCGTTATACGATGAAGCAGCGGAAGTGGTTAATACGCTGTAGCCAAAAGGCAACGAGAGTCGGAAAGAGATTGGACAATGCTCTTTCGTGGTCATTGTACTCTCCGCACCATTGTGGGCATCTAAGTTGACATTTTTACGCGACATACGGAACAGGGTAAGCCTGTATACCTCCCTATGGGAAAGCTACCTGTGAAGGTGGCCGATAGGTATGCAGGTAAAGGAGGTTAGAGAAAGCAAATGTCGCTTTGTAATGAAGTGGATACAGATTTCTATCTGGCGCTAAAGCGAGCTGACTTCTAACTGGTCTCCCGTTGCGAAAGAGTTTGAAGAACTTTATTGAAGAAGAAAAGCAAATGATGATTTCAAATGAAATTAGTGCATCTTCTTACAACGAACCGTGGTCTCTCAACTACTGAGTGCTCATTGGCAAGGTATTAAAGCTTCAAGTGCGTATCGCAAAGGTAATTAACACGAAGGGCTAGTGTTGCGATCAACTTTTGGTCTCGCTCTAGTCCTATAACGATTTAATTACTGGGTGTTTCACTGTGCCTTTGTGGAGGCTTGAGCCGTATGCAGTGAAAGTTGCACGTACGGTTCTGAGGAGGGTGGCACCTGGTAACAGGTGCCGTCTATCCGACAATTTCGTGCTAGTAGGTACCAGAATCTTCCGTGATTGTTAAGTTCGATGAAGGGATAAAGCCTTCGAATCAACCTAAGTATGTTTTGAAAATGAGATTAAAAAGGCTGAAGCAATAAACTGATCAGCCTCTATCAATTTTTTCCATTAAAGGTAACGGCTTCTTAGGTGGTCTTTGAAGTATTGCGCATTCAAGGTTTTACCTGTTGCGCCTTTCACCAAATCATCAGTAGTAAGCAGGCTGCCTTTGCTCCAAATGTTCGATTCTAACCAATTGAAGATAGGGGATAGGTCACCGCTTTCAATCACTGAGTTCACATCCACTGTTTTCTTCATTGAAGCCATGAACTGAGCCGCGTACATCGCACCTAATGTGTAAGGTGGGAAGTAACCGAATGCGCCGTCCGTCCAGTGGAGAATGTGACCTGCATTTTAAGGTAGTTGCGGCTGTCCAAATTCTTGCTAACGGGGCGACTTAACTCACAAAGTACGAAAAGTGGGGGCAGAGTACAGTTCTTGACTCAAACGAATTCGCTAGTTTTTGCTCTGTAAATCGCACTGAAAGAGTCACACACATACAAGGTAGTATGAGCATAGCCTTGAACAAGCCCAAAATCCTCGCTGAGAGCGTTTGAGGCGGTCTGAGGGTTGTTTTTGGTAGCTAATTTACCCATTTACCATAATAAGAATGATGAACTCCGACTTTAATTGCATGAAACGAGAGCTATCTATTTAGTTTCACTGCTGCGACAATCTTAATTTCTTACTAAACTGGAATTAGTATTGAACTAATAAAAAAGGAATAGTTATGCGAATTGTTTTTTTTGTTTTTGCTCTTTTTTTTCTTCCCTTTCATTTGGAGGTTTTAAACCAATTCACGATAAAGCCTTAGAAGAAAAAGCACTCGATGCATTAGAAGTTCACTTAGTAGCTGAAGGTTTGATAAGAGATGATGCTGAGCTAGCTCTCGCGTATGAGGAGGGAGGGAAGAGTATTTTTTTCTTTCGAGTAAGAGTGCATGAAGGTGGGGATGAGTTATATAGGGTTTTTTGCTCAAAGGCTAGGTGCCGTTTTAGTTATAACTGACAATTGAAGTTGTAGTGGTCTAATGATCCCTGACAATCACGTAAGCGACTTTTTCTATCCTTTTAATTCATGCTTTGCTTAATTGGCAATCTTGCTAAAACGGAAATGTCCAGAGGCTTCATAAGCCTGAAGCTTTACTCGTGGCGCTTTTCTTGCAAAGTGCCTGCTAGCTCAGATCTGCCCCAAATTCACTTAGATTGAATACTCTACATCGTTTAGGATGCGAACATTTTCCCTACTAAAAGTCATCCATCCTTATGAACTTTAGTTGTGAACAATTGCTATGTATCACATCAACCATTTAGTCACTTTATCTTCACGGGCTGGGGGTAAAATCACAACAAACTGTATGATATCTTTTATATTATTTAAAGGTACAGGGAAAGTGACATGACTGAAGAGATAGTCAGCTTGATACCTCACACTCCTATATAAAGGGTGTAATCCATCAAAACTCGAACTTAAAGTTAACTGAAACGAAAACAAGGCTCTAATTGAACCTTGTTAAAAAATTGGATGAGTCTATGAGTTAACGACGGAGACCGTCTTCAAATCGCTTGCGATAATTGTTTATCACGGTGATTAACGACTTTTTAATATCAACAATTTGTTTGGAATGTGGACACCAAAGCGCGAAGCCAAACTTGAAGCCCTCTAGCATCTCATCGGCTTCAACTGGCTCAATGGCATGATTGGCAAACTCAGTATTAGCGAAGGTTTTAGGCAGTAACGCCCAACCCAACCCCGCTTCGACCATCTTTATCACTAGGGCAAGTTGATCGATTGCTTCATTGTCTGAGCTGTAAATAATCTTCTCTGACATACCTTCTTCAATAAAAGATCGTAAGACAAATTGTTTGCTGTTTTTCAGAGCCACCAAGACTGCACTTTTCTCCAACCTAGATAGATCTCCACCTTTTTGAACAAAAGGGAGAAATTCGAAATGGCCAAGGAAAGTAGCATCAAAGCTATACATCGCCTGACGGTCATGCACATTGACGATACCAAAATGGTATTCGCCACTATCTATGCCTCTTTTGATGTCCTGTTTATTCCTAACAAAAAAGTTCACGCGCATTAGCGGAAAATCGCGAAGAAATTGCTGGCGGATTTCAACCAAAGCGCGATGAGGAATCACACTAGAATAAGCGATGTTGACGCTTTCTAATCCACCATAAGAGAGGCTTAGCGCCAATTTATCGAAAGTACGCGCTTGCTCGATGGTTAATTTAGCATTGTGATAAAGAAGGTGACCATCTTCAGTTGGCTCTACCGAACGCCCCACTCGTTCAAACAAACTGACCGCTAGTTGGTCTTCAAGGTTGGTAATCACCTGCCCTATCGTAGTTCGGTGCTTATTGAGTTTGACCGCGGCTTTGCTAAACGAGAGTTGTTCATAAACGGTCACGAACGCGAGAAGTTGTTCAAAACTAAAATTCATAGGTTTCGCTTCCTTTCTAGAGTGATTTACTTAAAATATGATAACTGATCTGCACCAGTGATACTGGACATTCGACTAAGCGAGTTGCCCTACTTCTGTTAATTCATGACTTACTAAATTAGATAAAACGCAACTCGGAAATGTCCAGAACCTTCACAGATGGCACTTCGTAACTCAGAAGTGCCCCTTTTCTAGTTAGAACCAAAGCTACCCTTCAGCCATAATTGTGACTTTTGACTTACAATACTTGTAATATGCTTTTTTCAGCTTGGTTCTACTTACACAGCAAGCTCTGCAAGTAGAAACCTTCAATGTAGTTGGACGTTTTATCTACAGATAACGACTTCTCAAATGGTCTTTGAAGTATTGCGCATTCAAGGTTTCGCCCGTTGCACCTTTCACCAAGTCATCAGTGGTCAGCAGGCTGCCTTTGCTCCAAATGTTTGATTCTAACCAAGTGAAGATAGGGGATAGGTCACCGCTTTCAATCACAGAGTTTATATCTACCGTTTTCTTCATTGAAGCCATGAACTGCGCCGCGTACATCGCACCTAATGTGTACGATGGGAAGTAACCAAATGCGCCGTCTGTCCAGTGGATGTCTTGCATACAGCCGTTAGTGAAGTTGCCTTGAGTGCTTAAACCAAGGTAAGACTGCATCTTGGTATTCCATAACTCTGGCACGTCAGTGTGTTTGATCTTGCCGTTGATCAAGTCACGCTCAATCTCGTAACGCAGGATAACGTGTGCAGGGTAGGTCAGTTCATCGGCATCAACACGGATGAAGTCTTTCTTCACGCGCGTGTAGATCTTCTGGAAGTTTTCTTTCTCAAATTCTGAGCCTGAGAATTGCTGACCAGCCAAGTTCGCTAAGTGTCCAATGAACGGGTCGCTGCGGCCGACTTGCATCTCGAAGAATAAAGATTGAGATTCATGAATGCCCATAGAACGAGCTTCCCCCGCTGGTTGTCCTGCTAGGTGTTTTGGTAAGCCTTGTTCGTAACGTGCGTGGCCTGTTTCATGCACAATACCCATTAAGCTTTGAACGAATTCCGCTTCGTCATAGCGTGTTGTGATACGCACGTCTGAAGGCACGCCGCCACAGAATGGGTGAACACTTTCATCCAATCGGCCGTGTTCAAAATCGAACTGAAGCAGCTTCATGACTTCTAAACCCAGTGCTTTCTGTTTCTCGGTCGAATAGATACCTGATGGTGCGTTAAATTGCTCGCTCGATTGTTTTTCGATCACTTCATCAATTAAACCTGGAAGCCAAGTTTTAACGTCTGCAAATAGGGTATCAAGTGAAGTAGAGCTGGTGCCCGGTTCATAAATATCCAGCATCGCATCATAAGGCGTTAGATTGGCTGCGTCTGCGCGAATCTGCGCTTCTTCACGAGAAAGCTCAACCACTTCACGCCAGTTCTTTTCGAATCCAACCCAGTCGTTGTTACCGCGTTGGCTACGCCACGCATGTTCACATTTTGAACCCGATAGAGATTTCGCTTCAACCAGTTTTTCTGGAAGTAGGTTTGCTTGTTGCCACTGGCGTTTTATTTCACGAAGTGACGATTGTTGCTCAGTGTTCAGCGCTTCATTTTCAGCGTCTGCAATCCAATCGCCAAGCTGTGGTTGAGTCATTAAGCCGTGAATATGAACAGAAAGCTCGGCCATCGCTTCACTACGAGCTTGGTTACCACCTGCTGGCATCATTGAAGCTTGGTCCCAACCACAAATAGAAGCTAGGTGTTGAAAGCGTGAACATTTTTGAGAGTGTTCGACTAGTTTTTTGAATGCGCTCATTTGACTACTCTTAATTTGGTTTCTTTAAATGATCCTTAGGGCTGCGTCAGCGTTAAGGTTCATCTCGTGTACTTTGATTATGGCTTTGCTTTTTAATGACGCCGACCTTCGCAGTCGAAGATATAGCGAGAAAAGCATGAGGCGGTACGATGCCTTGAATTTACTATTTCTTAACAAATCAAACTGTTCTATTGTGCACAAAATCAGTGAGTTGTATAGCTGGTGGCAATTGTTGCTTGCGAATTGTTCAGATACACGGTATTGATGATAGATCGCTGAACAAAAATGACAATGATATGGATATTTTGAACTTTGAGGCATTTCTAATTGCCATCACTATTTTAACGCTAACGCCGGGCTTAGATACGGCTTTGGTGATTCGCAATACTAGCCGCTCTGGCTTAGCTGACGGTTGTATGACGAGCTTTGGTATTTGTAGCGGCTTGTATGTACACGCGTTTTTCTCTGCTGTGGGTATATCTGCAATCCTCGCCCAATCCGCTGAACTCTTTCAAGCCGTTAAGATGGTAGGTGCGGTTTACCTCATCTGGCTTGGCTTAAGCAGTTTGCGAGCATTGATGAAAAACGGTGGCGGTTTGAAGGTCGGAGAACAAGCTCAGCAGGCATACAGTGCAAAGCGTTCTTTGCGTGAAGGCTTTCTGTCTAACGTTCTTAACCCAAAAACAGCAGTTTTCTATCTGGCCTTTTTACCTCAATTTGTAAACCCTGAAGGTTCGCCTTTATTACAATCTATGTTGATGGCTTCGGTACACTTTATGATTGCGATGGTATGGCAATGTGGTTTGGCTGGCGCTCTTAATTCCGCTAAAAACTTGCTCAAAAACGCGAGTTTTATGAAGTGGATGGAAGGCGTGACGGGCATGGTGCTGGTTGGGCTGGGTGTTAAGCTTCTGATGGAAGAGCCTGTGTAGTTTACCGTTTCCAGTTGAACATGAATATATGAAAGCCCACGACGTGGGCTTTGTGCTTTATTACTGGTAGATCTTTGTACCGATCTTATTCAACAGCGCAGTTATTCAACGACGCTAATGTTCATCTCTGCACCTTCGAAACCTAAGTCACTCAACTCATCAGCATTGAAGTTGGTGGTAACTTCGATGTCGCCAATGCGTTCACTGGTTTCATTAGCCGAATCAACGCTTCTTTTGCTGCGTAGATTGTTAGTGATTGGTGTCGCTTGGCCAATTTCGATAGTACCTGCAAATTGAGATTCAGCGTAGAAATCTCCAGACACGTAAGAGTGGAAGGGGCGTAAGCTTCCGCCAGTCGCGTATTGCATGCTTGATAAGCCAGCTTCTTTAATCGCCCAGCCCCAATCCCACCATTTAGTTTCACCTGGGATGTAACGGTGATCCCATTGGTAGCGAATGTCGGCAGATTCACTGCTGCCACGGCCCATGGTGAAGGTATGAGCCTTGTATGGACGGTTATCTGGATGGGTATGCCATGCGTTGCCACCCCAACGAAGGAAGCCGTTGAATTCAACATCGTAACTAATATCTGCGTTGAATCGGTATGGGTAAGAGATGCTTGAACGATACAGCTCAACTCGAATCGGTAGCTCCGAATTCGCAGGAACCATAGGACGAGCTTGAAGTGTTACTTGTTCGCTAGTGGAGTTGCCATTTGTTTCAGCGAAGCTTTGGTTAGCCTCGAACTTAACGGTGAGCTTAGTTTCGCCAACCAAAGGCCACTTGAAGGTGTTCTCTGTTTGAACGCTCTGTGAGAATCCGTAGCTGTTCGTTTTCGACCAGTTTGTTGATTCGTCTACTTTTAGGTCTACCACCACTTGTTGCGCGATGTTGCTGTTGTTTCTTGCCGTCGCGTAAACCGTTTTCACTAGTTCACGATCCGACTCGACAACATCACCATGCCAAAAGTTGTCGTCGTTAACGGTGTAGGCAAAATTGTCGACGGTGATTTTGGTTTTTTCATCACAGCGATAGCCGCTACAAGAGCCATTGTTATTTCCTTGTATTACCCAACTGTTGCCAGAGCGCTTTATCGTCATGTCTTCGCCCACGTACTGACTGTTATTACCGCCAACCCAAGCGTAACCTAGGTTGTGGGCTAAGTAGCTTAATGGGCGTACAAAGTCGTTACGGTTGTTCACTAATTCATACTGAACATCGATTTCGCTGCCTTCCTGAACCGATTTGGCGGAATAGTTAGGGATTTCAGATTGGTCGTTGTTTGGGTAACAGAACGTTGACCCACTGCTTGATTGCTTAATTTCGCCATGATAACCCGGCCCCATGATTACCCAGTTTCCTTTTAACCCGGTGATCTGCCAAGTGCCCATGCGAGCGACCAAAGTACTCTTCTGCTCTTCTGCTTCATAACGGTCTATAGGACGATAACCAGAGCGATAGACATCTTCACCAAGTTGGTCAAACACTATTTGGTCTGGGTAAATCTTCGCATTTACACCGGTTGATAGAACAGACAACACTGCGGTTGCTAAGAGACTTCTGTTTACTGTGATCATTAACAATTCCCTCATTTGTAATTTTTCTATTTTGATAATGTTTTGTGTGCCGTGCAGTTAACAAGACAAGTTCACTTTTTCATGTTGATAAATAGATAGATACTGAAAAGGGTTGAATTAAATTACCCAGTTAATTCAATAGCTTGTATTGTCATTTGTGTTTTTACGGTGAAAGAGTATGCAACTGAACGTAAATTGTTTGATGGGGCTCAAACCGTTTTTAGAAAAATGAAGGCCCATTATTCGGGCTTAGACGTCAAAATTATTTGACGTTATTTTTGGCTTTTGTATGAATGGTTAATTAGAAGAACAGGTATAACCATTCACAATACTCGTAGTTTTAAGGTGGGCAGGTAGTGAGTGACAAAGAGTAAAAATCTAACTTGAATATTTTGCTTTGCTATCGGTTTTAAAATGCAAACACTTAAAGTAAGGAAGACTGTAATAATTGTATTACTGATAAAATAATGAAAATAACCATCCGTTTTTTATGTGTAATATCGGAAAAGCTTGCTACTTGATAATAGGGCACTTGTTGCTAGTGGTTAAACTATCTCTAATTATCGTTTGGCCAGAAGTTGCGTTCGGCCTGTATTACACGTTTTAATGATGGCAAATAAATCATTCGAACTTAAGATATCAATCTTTACCGTTAATGGGTCATTGTTGATTAACAGGTAAGGCGCCAATCGGCTGTCATTCATTGTTTTATTTATTTTTTGCACAGAGACTAAGTCAATGGTGCCAGAAATAGAAAAGAAAAGTGATTGAGAAGGACGGGCTGTTCCTCTGAATCGCAGAACAAGTGGGTCGGGCATGTTGTCGTCTTGAACGGACATCAGGTGCAGCACCTTGTTGTTACTTATTTTCGTTAATCCGTCGGTACGTAATACATTGTCATTCACTATCAGGTCCACCACGCTATGTTGGTAGCGATGCTCTTCTTTTGGTTGGGGCGAAGGGATACTCCATATGCCAACCAATAAAACGAATGCAGAAATGAGCGCAACGATTGGCATCATAATTGACCTCTTTCTAGGAATAGGGCCAGTTCGGTACTGGCTTGATCTAGTTGGGTTGGCGTGTAAAAGATGTTGACGGACTGGCGTGTGGCTTTGTTCAGAATAGAGAGCTCAGAATATTCCGCTTCTTCGCTAATGTACGCCACGCAATCACATTGATACTGATAGAGAATGCTTTCTAGCTCTGGCGTCATCGCCATTTCAGGGGCTTGGAAAACTTGTATTTGACCTATCCATTGCTCGCTGAGCCGGTTAACGGGGTTGATATCGCTGAGGTTTCTCTCATTAACCTTAGCAAAAGCCAATAACGCTGATGCCAACAGTAAGCAGCCAGTGGTGAAGCAGCACAACTTGTTTCGGTTTTCAGCAGTGGGAAAGTAAGCCGACGAACTTTGTTTAGGGTTAGGCTTAGGTTCGACTGCAACAGCTGCACCGATAGCAATACCATTATTGCCTACAGGTATTAGGTTGCTCGCAGCAGCAAGGGGAGTTGTGGCTGCATTATTGACGGGCGAGTCGATTACCACGCACTCATCGATAAGGCGATAGCCCACCTTAGGAACGGTGACGATTGGGGTTTCTTTGATGCCTAATCTAACGAACCCTTGGCGCAGTAAACTTATACTTTTCGCTAGTGACGTATCCCCTATGAACTCGTTTCCCCAAGCGAAGCTAATAATATCTTGTTTGTTAACAATATCGGGTGAGTTTTTATGTAATAACTCCAGGACCCGAGTTTCACGGTATCCTACTTTAATAGAACGTTCATCGTTATAAATACGGTTTTTAATCGGGTCGAATCTGATCATATAGCCAACGTTTTATTTTTATTATAATTCTCTCTACAATGTAGATGACTATAAACTGACTAATATATGAATTAAAGTCACATGTTTTATTCTTCTGGTTTTTTGTGTCGTTGAAACGAAAAGAAATTTAATATGTTTGTTACAAAACGCCTGACACCTACGCACAATCTGTTAAATATAAGTAATATCTAATTAAGTGTTGGTTTTATTAGTGTTCTTTTTAGTAGTCTTCTATCTTCTTTATTAAATCGCATAGTGGTCGATTTAATATTCTTGTTATTTATAAGGGCATATGTGCTGCATAATAATTTAAGACGTTTCGCTATGTGATGAAAATAAAAAAGCCCGCAGTTGAATGCGGGCTTGGTATTCAATCACTTCAGTTTACGCTTTAACTGCTTCACAATCATTTGAAGACGTCAACGGTTTGAAGAATAGCTTGGTTTCTTCGATAACAACGTGGCGCAGCAAGATAAGCCCGATTAGGTTCGGAATTGCCATTAGGCCGTTCACGATATCAGCCATTATCCAGATCATGTCGAGCTTTAAGAATGCACCAGAAGCCACCAACGCAATGAAGATGATCTTGTAAGGCAATACAGCTTTGGTACCTAGCAAGAACACAACACAGCGCTCACCGTAGTAGTTCCAACCTAAAATTGTTGTAAACGCAAAGAAGATTAAGCCAACAGAAACCAACATAGGGCCAAGGGTATCTGCATTCAGACCAACAGCGAATGCGTGAGTGGTCATCGCAGCGCCTGAAAGATCCGTCTGCCAAGCACCCGTTAAGATAAGCGCCAAGCCTGTCATCGTACAGATGATGATGGTGTCAAAGAAGGTACCTGTCATAGAGACAAGTCCTTGTTTCACACATGAGTCTGTTTTAGCCGCTGCTGCAGCCATTGGTGCACTACCTAGGCCAGATTCGTTCGAGAACACACCACGAGCGATACCGGATTGGATAGCAAGCATGATGCTCGCACCAAAGAAACCACCGGTTGCTGCTGTGTTGGTAAACGCAGAAGTTACAACAAGGGTAATGGCATTCAGTAGTTGGTCTGCATTCGAAATGAGAACGCTTAAACACGCGCCGACGTACATCACCGCCATAGTAGGAACAACTTTACCTGCTACTTTAGCGATAGATTGGATACCACCAAGGGTTACCACCGCCACTAATATCGTGAGAACAACCGCTGACATCTCACGAGAAGCACCAAATGAGATTTGAGTTGCGTCTAAGATAGCGTTGACTTGTGGGAAGGTACCGATACCGAAGCAAGCAACACCGAGCGCGAAGACAGCGAACATGACCGCCAAGATTCGTGAGCCGACACCGTATTGCAGGTAGTACATTGGGCCGCCAACCATTTCGCCATTGCTATCGGTTCTGCGGTATTTAACGGCAAGTAGACATTCTGCGTATTTGGTCGCCATACCAAATACAGCGGCAAGCCACATCCAGAATAGGGCACCAGGGCCACCAATCTTGATTGCGGTCGCTACACCCACGATGTTACCTGTACCAATGGTTGCTGAAAGTGCAGTACACAAAGCGGCGAAACTCGATACGTCACCCGTACCAGATTTGTCTTTGCTGAACACCATTTTCAGTGCAGTTGGGAGGTGTCTAAACTGGAGTAAGCCTAAGCGAAAAGTAAAGTAGATACCTGTACCCACTAGCAGAATAAGCAGTGGTGGTCCCCAAACGAATTGGTTGATGGTTTGTAGTGTAGCTTGTAGGTGGTTCATAGATTCCCCTTAATAAATTAAAAATTTAAGGAGAAGAGGGAAGGCAGTGCAGATCTCAGGGATCGGGGGCACTACTTAATACATACGGATTTCTAGATAGAATTCTTGTGTTAATTAAGGCTGTTGCTTTCCACTCCTCTGTCCTTTTGCCTGAGAGTTTCACTTAGCGAATCACTTATAGATAAGTAACGGGCACTAAGCTTGCTCCTTCGGCGACCGATCTAACGGTTCTCTCCAGAGGTTCCTCCAACGACAGTCCTCACTTTTCTGGATTTCTCCAGCATAAAGCACCTGAAAGATTTACTTCTTCGGCGGGTCAATCTAACTAAATGTTAATGTTTAGTTAAAAACCACTCTCCTGCAGTCTTCATCGGAACAATTACCTAAATAATTAGGTAATCTGTAGGCGTATCCTAGATCATATAAAATGTGATGTCAGCTACAAAATATCTGTTTGCACAAATGTTGTTCAACTAAATGATCAAACAACGAGCCTCTGACGTAACTTACTTATTTAAATGGTATAAAATAGAGAAACAAGGAGGAGTTATGACTCGACTAATAGCGATTGTTTTTTTATTGGCTTTGGCATTTGTACTATTTCGTTACCGGACAAACGAAAAACTGCAAAAATGGGTAGTGATAGTTATCGTTAGCAGTTTCCTTTTGTATACTGCCAGCTTGATGATTTCGGAGTTAACTCGTTAAGCCTGCCTGTAAACAGGTGGGATGAATGTGTTAGTAAAGCTTAAGTGCTTCTGGCTTGAGCGATAGGTTTAACTGAGCCTTCACAATCAGTATTGGCATTCGTGTCAGTGACCGCGTAACGTTAAATAAATTTTTGGGAGTACCCGCTAGTGAACCAGCAATCTGGACAAAGCGAACAAGATGAAGTGGTTGTTATAGAAGAACGCGATAAACGCAGTCAGCTCTATATCGGCATTGCTGCGGTTATAGGTTTAGCACTGGGTGGCTTAATTGGTTCTACAGTTACGGCTTCTAAGTGGGAGTCCACTTATCAGGTACTCGAAACTCGTTATCAAGAACTGCATGACAGCAGAGCACAGTTGATGACATCCGTTGAAACTAAAGTGGCAAAAGTTGATACCGAAATCGATGCGAAAGTAGAAGCCGCTCTAGTGAAACAAACGGAAGAGCATCAAAAAGAGCTCCAGGAATTAGCGAAGCAGTCTTCGGTTTTAGAGAAGGCGAACTACTCGTTAGAGCAACAGCTAAATGAACAGAAGCAAACGTTAGAGCAAACTCAGCAAGACAACCAGAAACTTAATCGTCAGGCTGACATGCAATCGACTTTGTTTGAGCGTGCGCGTGAAGTTTTCCGAAAAGAATTACAGATTTCTCAAGAACTTGAAAAACTTGAGAAAGAAAGAGATCAACTCGAGCAGAATCTTGGTTCTCTTAAGAAAGCGTGTGATGTTTACTTAGATGGCACATCATGGGATGCGAAATCTGACGCGTGTGAGAAGCAAGATAACGCTAACTCTCGACTGAGCGATATCAGACAAATGATTGAAGTCCACACCATGGATCTCAAGCAGATCAAAACGCTCACTGAAGAGATGGGTTTATAAGCCGAAGGCTTTACCAACCTAACGTTAGTTTTGCATTAAATATTGAAACGCCCACATCACACACGTGATGTGGGCGTTTTGCGTTTGTCGAGAGCATAGATCCGGTGCTTTCTCATTATTGATTATTTGCGTGTTTTCATTGTTTGCTTAGATATTTGTGAATAGTTACGTATATCCACAATGATATGTTACTTGTTGTCTATTAAATGACTTTGCATACATATTTTCAGCTCAGAGTCGCTGCATAATAGTGTTGTTCAGGATGAACACGCAGTCGATTGCTAGCTCGCATTTGGCTGCTTTGACGACAAGGGATGGAGTGATGCCAGAGTATCTTTGTGAGAACTGCACCATAGCTTATTGTTTCGATGATTGTCGCTCGCCATTAGCGCAAAAAGAGATGATCAAAGTAGAAGAGTTGGTTCGTCGTGTCGATGTTGAACACGATGATGAACAGAGTGAAAAGGGTGAAAAGAGTGAGCAGGGCATTGAAGGTAGTTATTCGCCTAATCGTTCAGACATAAAAAATCCCCACAAGCCAAGCTGGTAGGGATTTTGGATAAGTTGCAGTCCTGTTCTCGCTTTCTCAAGCAAAGGGTCTTACAAAAATTTTTAGAACAGTTTCGTTTCTTAGAATGCAGTTAGCTACTAGAGCAAAACCTCATTCCACTAAACGTTATTTCTCATACGTTTTGATTTCGCCTGATTTCACACGAGCAACAAACGATTGCAGTTCTTTCTTCACAACTGGCATCAAGAAGTACAGACCAAGAATGTTGAAGATAGACATCGCAAAGATAGCCGCATCAGAGAAGTCGATTACCGCACCAAATTGAATCGTGGCACCAATAACAACAAACACACAGAACATCACTTTGAAAATCAGCTCCGTTGTTTTGCCTTCACCAAATAGGTAAGTCCAAGCTTTAAGACCGTAGTACGACCAAGAGATCATGGTAGAAAACGCAAACATGATTACTGCGAGAGCGAGTGTGTATTTGAATACTTCTGCCGTTTCAGTAAACGATGCAGCAGTCAGCGTTACACCCGTTAAACCAGAGCCATCGAATGGACCTACGTTTAAACCAGCGATAGTGATAACCAATGCGGTCATTGTACAAATGATTACCGTATCAACGAACGGTTCTAATAGTGATACTAGACCTTCGGTGATTGGTTCTTTTGTTTTAACCGCTGAGTGAGCGATAGCTGCTGAACCTACACCTGCTTCGTTCGAGAATGTTGCACGTTTCAAGCCTTGAATTAGCGCACCAATAAATCCACCAACAACACCTTCACCAGTAAATGCACCTGTAAAGATTGCGCTGAACGCAGGGCCAACTTGATCAAGGTTAGAACCGATAACAATCAGAGCCATACCGATATACAGAGCAGCCATCCAAGGAACAACTTTTTCTGTTACCGATGCGATAGAAGGCATACCACCAACAATCACAGAGAAAACTAAAGAGGCAAGTACAAGGCCAGTGATCACACCGTATTCACTTGGTACATCAAATGCGTAAGTTAACATGGCGTGTGCTTGGTTAGCTTGGAACATGTTACCGCCGCCTAATGCGCCTAAAATACACATTAATGCGAAACCAATAGCGAGCACTTTACCTAGTCCGCCTAAACCTCTTTCACCCAGACCTTGGCTTAGGTAGTACATTGGACCGCCCGAAACAACACCTGAAGGTAGGATAGTTCGGTATTTCACACCTAAAGTACACTCACAGAACTTAGAAGCCATACCCAGAAGGCCACACAAGATCATCCAGAATGTCGCGCCAGGACCACCAATCGCAAGTGCAGCACCTACACCGGCAATGTTACCAAGCCCGACAGTACCAGAAAGCGCCGTTGTTAACGCTTGAAAGTGAGAAACCTCGCCGTCCTCTTTAGAGTTAGGATCGGTATACTTACCTTTGATAATGTCTATCGCCATGCCGACACGTTTAAATTGAACAAAGCCAAAATAAACAGTGAAGATGATCGCAGCGAGCAACAGCCAGCCAACAATCACTGGGAAGTTAGCTTCACCAATCGGTACACTTTTAAATATCAGCCCAACGAACCAACCTGTGTATTCGTTGAAAAAACCATCAACACTTTGACTTAAGTTGCTGATAGCTTGGTTAAATGATCCTTCTTCTGCAAATGCACTGGAACTAAACAATAATATAAACCCAAAAAATAATTCACGTATGTTTTTCATGGTTTTCCCTGTCTTTTTAATAAATTATGTTTGTTGCTGTTGTGTTTGTTTTCTATTTGATTTGTATATTTCAGCGGTATATCTACTTCATTCGACGGCAACATAAACGGCTGTAGCTAGGTCGAAAAACGAAATAAATATAAGTACTGATCTTGCTTTATATGGATATCCTTTTGGTATGTGCACCAATAAGACTATGGTATTCGGACTACCAAGTCCTACTGACAATCCTATACATAAAAATAATGCCAACAAAGAAATTTTTACAATAAATTTACAGTTGTTCGGGTTTTGTCATCATTTGGGAATAAGTCGATGCTTTTTATGCTGAGAAAAGCATATGCAGTAGCTGCTATAGAGTCGGGTGAAGGAGAATTCAGAGTGATGGGCTGTAGGGGCATAGGGGGGACATAGAGGGAACGTAGGAGAGTTCGAGTATTCGATATGTTTTCGAGGTGTTTAAACATACGAAGGCTAAAGGTGTGTTCGGATCTGAGGATATTAAAAAAGCCCTTTATCAGAGCTTTTTGATGAGCGGAAAGCATGACTACTTTCCGCTAGAACATAAAACTAAACGGCCCGATGACTATTGCTATTGCCAACTGTGCCTTTACTGGATTTGTGGTAGAGCTTAAGTGCCAATAATGAACCCCACAGCAAAACTTGTCCCCAGAGTAATGTCCATTGAGATGCCACCTCTTGCCAAGATGCACCCATCTGATCAAGTGCTAAGAAACCTTGGATAGCCGGTGTGCTTGGGAACAGCTGTGATAATAGAACTAACCATTCGGGCATCATTTCAACTGGCCAGATAAAACCTGAAGAGAAGATCAGTGGCATTGAACTGATTAACACTACTACCGTGACGAGTTCTCTTCGTGGCACTAACTCACCAATAAAAATCCCGATCAAACAACTGGCCAGTAAGAAGGGCAGAAGTAAGGTTAAGATCTGTGTTGTTGAGGCGAGCTGGTTTATCCCATACATCGAAAAGCTAGCGCCGAAATAGTACATCGACAACAGGTAATAAATGCCGACTAAGGTACAACAGCGGGCAAGCATCAATTTCGCTGGAGAGGTCTTACTCCAGTAGCCAAATGTCGATTGAGCATTTTGGGTTGCACCCACTAAACCAGAAGCCATGGCTAAGGTTTGTTGCAGGATCAACACAAAGACGGCTGGAACTACGTAATCGATGTATCCCATGCGACTATTAAACGTTGGTTTCAGGTTCAAGCTGAATGCACTGTAGCCTTTGGCTGCCGATTCTAAAGGCACACCTTCGACTAACAAATGGCTGACCTTAACTTGCGCAGCTAACGTACCACCGGCCTTGGCAAGCCCTTCAACAATGGTTCCGTAGACCAAAAAGTAAGAAGCATCACCAGCGTAAGAAAGTGTCGGGCTCTTACCGAGCAACAAGTCTTTATAGAAATCTTCTGGAATGACAAGGAATCCGCCAATCTCTTGGTTAAGCACGGCTTGTTTCGCATCGGCGATGGTGGAGTCTCGACGGACCAATTCGATCTGAGAGGTGGCATCCACCATACGCTCTAATTGATAGCTGCTTTGACTCTTATCCAAGTTCACAACCGAAGCTTTCAGTTGTTGAGGAACTTGGTTCGCGTAAGGCAATGGATACAAGAAGGAATAGAACACCACACCACCAAATACCGTAAGAAGCACGACAGGGTTGCGCAATACCGCTAAGAGTTCTTGCTTGAGCAGTTGAGTAAAGCTCATCGTTTTACTCCTTGTTGTGCTGATGCTTCTGGCGGTGTTGACGGCGTTGTTTTTGCAGATAGACCTGCTTTTGCTGATAGACCTGCTTGTGTAGATGGATCTGCTTGTGCAGTTAGAGTTGATTGCGCCAAGTGTTTCTTAATTAGCAACATTACCACGAAAGCAGGAACTGCGTACCACAACATAGAAGAGAGGCTGATCAAAGACTGTGCTGCGCTCACACCATAACTAGACTGCGCCGTTTGTACTTCGATGTAATGACTCACGGGCAATAAGCTTCTCCAAATTTGAGCAGCTGTATTCATGTCTGTTACTGGAAAGGTAATACCCATGAACGCAAAACTTGGTGCCGTAAACGCGCCAGCGAAACTCATCGCCCTTGCAGGATCAAGTGTTAAGAAGAAAAACAAACAACCCATGATGATACAACTAATCACGGTAAGCAGTTGGGCAATGGTCAATGCCACAAAGTTGCCGTTAAATGGCCAGTCTAAGAGCACATAGAACCAATAGCTAAACGCGATACCAAACATCAAAAACAAGACAAGGTAGGGCGTTAATGTTGATGCGAGCGACTTCATAGGGGCGTTGGATAACCAAGCATGAAGGCCGCGAGCTCTAACGTTTGCCGTCAAAACCAATATCGTGCCCACCACAATCATGATCTGCCACAGTGCAGGAATAACTGCAGACACCAAGAACTGAGCATAACTGGTGTTCTTGTTGAACAGTGGCGTGATTTGGCTTTGCACTGTTACTGCTTGGCCTAATGCGGATAGCACCGTGGTATCACCGTGTGACAGCTGTTTCACGACTTCAAGTTGCGCGTTAAAAGTCCCTTGAGCCTGCAGCAACGCAGAGTTCACCAGCTTGCCGATTAAGATAAATTGGCTGTTATAGAATACAGACACTTGCGGATTCAAGCCGAGCAGAAGGTCTCGGTCGAAGTGCCTTGGTATCACAACATAACCATAGATATCTCGTTCGATCATCGCTTTCGCCGCATCACTCGCAGAGCTGTATTTCTGAGTGACTTGCAGCGTTGGTGACGCATCAACAAGGCGTGTGAACTGTTGCGAGATTTGACTGTGCTCAAGGTCAACAACTGCAACCGGTAAGTCACGAGCGATCCCTTGCGAAAAAATCAGCCAGATACTGGCAGCAAGCAGCAAAGGGATCCAAGTTAGGCAAGACAACAACCATTTGTCTTTGCGGACAATCGCCCACTGCCTAAGCAAGGTATTCTTCGTTCTATGATGCTCAGTTGATTGCGAGACTCTAGATTGCGATCCAGTATGTTGAGAGTTAGCAGACATAAGTCACCTAAAGCTCAACCACTAGGCTCATGCCCATACGCAGTGTTTCGCTCGTATCGACGGGGTGCGCTTCTACTTCAAAAGTACGTAAGTCAAAGCCTTGTGCTGCGTCTGTTGAGCGCCAAGTTGCGAAATCACCCATTACGGCGATGTGAGTTACTTGGAAAGTTAATGATTTATCCAGAGCCGGTAGGTAAGCCTCAAACTGGCTGCCTTTCTCGAAATGCTTAAGCATATCTTCACGCACATTGAGTACGGCCCAAGCATCCTTGGTGTCGATAACAGTCACAACAGGGAAGCCTTGTGGTGCGAGTTCACCGCTGCTTAATAGAACCTGAGAGACTTCGCCATTAAACCAACTGTGGATCTGTGTGTCTTTTGCGTAAGCTTCAACTTCCGCTACCGCACCCGCTGCCATTAACGCTTTTTGAGCGGCGGCCACTTTGGTTTCGTCACGAGCACCTTCTTGCGCTAATTGATACATTTGGAACGCAGCGCTTTCGGTGTACTTCGCCGCTTGCCACTGTGTTTTGGCTTCATCACGCTTCTGTTCGGCAACCACACCATCGTTGTAAAGGTTGTTTACACGTTGGTAGGTTTTGTCCATCAGGTCGGCAGCTGCTTTGGCTTTTAACCACTGGTCTTTAGCGGCTTGGATCTGTTGAGTACGCGCGCCATTCTCTGCTTCTTGTGCTAATGCACCAGCGGCTTTCTGACCAGCTTTTGCTTGCTCTAGCTTCGCATCAATCTCAGGGCTTAGTAGAGAGAAGATCAATTCGCCTTTTTCAACCGAATCGCCTTTGCGCACGAATATTTCATCAATTCTGCCAGGTACTTTCGATGAGATGCTGTATTGCTGCACATCGATTTGACCTTGAAGCTTAACCGGCTGAGGTTGATAAGCTTGATAGAAACTGTATCCGACCCAGCCAATAACGCCGATACCAACTAAAGATAGAAGAAGGGGCTTAATAGGTTTCATGAATTATCCTTTTGACTGGCTAACGGTGTCTGTTTTTGAGTCGAAATCAGACGGAACAGAGGAGGTTAAGTAACTGGAGTAAGCATTCATTTCGCTGGTTAGCGCTAACAGCTTGTTGAGAGAGATTAGGTATTTGAAGCGAGCAGCAGATTGCTGGGTTTTAATGCTCGCAAGATAAAGCTCGGCATCAACCACTTCTAATGAGTTAGATAACCCTTGTGTGAAGGCTTTTTTACGAAGTAATAGGTTTTCCTGAGCTAAAGACAAGCTCGAGTTTAGGCCTTGAACCTCTTCAATGGCTTGGTTTGCTTCAAGGTAAGTCTTTTGTACCAACACGGTTAAGTCTTGCTTAGCTTGTGACTTAAGGAATTGAACCTGTGATACGGCACTGTGAGCCGCAGCGACTTTGTCGGAACGGCCAGAGGTATCAAGCAGTGGCACATTCACACCAATGCCAACCAACCAATCGGGTTTCATTTCACTGGCTAGAGAGTCATCTTCATACAGGCTGTAATCACCATAAAGGTAAACCTCTGGGTAGTATTTACCTTTCTCGGCTTTAATTAAGCTGCTTGCTTGTTTCTCTTTTGCATCAAGAATCTTAAGGCCGGGGTAGGTCATGAGTGTCTGGTCAATGAACACGTCCATATGAGGCAGGTTCTTATTGATAAACAGTTGTTCAGAGGGTTCTACACTTTCATTTTGACCAAGGATCTGGGTCAACGCCAATTGCGCAATTTTAAGATCGTTCTGAGCTTTCGTGCGCTCTACAATCGCTTTATCTAAAGAAGCATCGGCTTGTAGGCGTTCTACTCGGGCGATTTGTCCTTGCTGTTCAAGCTTGATGGCGAAATCACGATGCTGAGTTAAGCCTGCTTCAACGGCTTGACGCGTTCTCACCACGTCTTCCGCTAAGATCACCGAGAAGTAATACTTACTTAAGTCTTCGTAGCGAGCTTGTTTCTCCATCAACAGTTGGCTTTGCGCTTCTTCGCTTTTACCTTCAGCCGCATTTTGCGCAGCGGTTATTCGACCACCAGTGAAGATAGGCCACACAGCACGAATGGAAGAGCTAAAGATGTCTTGTTCGGTAATCGTTGAGGTAACGCCACCAACTAGAGGGCGCAAAATCGCGGATATAGCAGGGTTTACTCCACTCAAGCTATCTGAAAACTGTTCACCATTAATCGTCACATCACTATCAAGGTGCGTGTAGTTAGCCCCTAAGGTAATAGAAGGAAGATTGAGGCTACTTGTTGAGTTCTGAAGGTGTTGATAACGTTCAACGTTGGCTTGTTGAGCCGCAAGAGAGTTGTTGTTCTCTTGGAGAATTTGCCACGCTTCAGAAAAAGTGAGCGGAGCTGCATAGCCTGGCGAAGCCATAGTGCCGAGAAGCATACTGGCGATCGCAAGGTATCGGAATTTTGGTTTGGTCATCTGCATTAAATACCAATTAGAGTATTAACTCTAATGTTAACAGGGCGATAGTCATTTGTCTTGAATAGATTGTCTCATATGAATAGAAATTCTCATAACTCGTTAATCAAGTGTAAATAAGATTGAGTGACGTGAATATCAAAGATAAATGAAACTTAAAAAGCACGCATAAGCATGCTCTTTAAGTTCAGTATAGAAGTGTTTTTACAAAATGAAGTGGCTTATTTAAAGCTAGGACAATGGTGATCGGCGCGCCATACCAATTGTCTTGAACCTTGCATTGTTTGTAATAAATCTCTACCTGACATTTGCGGGAATGCTAACAATACCTTGAGATCGAGAGGGGAGGTGCCATCTTTCTCATAGGCTCTTACGTGAGTAAAAGTCGATTGTAAGTGTTTGAACAGCATAGTCTTAGTAAGACAAATTCCAAAGTTATCGCGTTTCATTGCCTTGTTTCCTTTTCAACAATGTTTATACGTTATGTTTGTTATCCTGTTTCTATTGGACGTTGCCACTGACTGATCGATACTTCCTGCTCATCAATGTTTTATTATTGGGTGATGCTTTTATCAGTCACCTCTTCGTTGTCTGGCTAGCCGAGTTTGAAATAGCGATGGATGAATAGGGGAGAATACTTAATCCGTTTGTTCATCATTCGTAACGGCGAGCGTGCAACTTTTAGTTATAGATACGTCCAGCGAGCGAAGGGTTGTTGCTATTTTGTTAATCGAAGTTTCGATTCAAAGCGCGGTCTGAAAATCATGACCTATGGCTTAGCAACAATAAACTTCTTCATATGCAACCATTATAATTGTATTTATTTTAAACAACCTAAAAAACACCTAAAAGCTTAGTGATCTAGCTCAATATTTATTCGTTTATTTTGGTTTTTAAGCTAATCAGTCCTAAAAATGAACGATTAATCGAGATGAACAACGTAAAGGATTATCAATTAACAATCTGCTCAATTATTTAGTTGAGTAGCAGTCACAAATTCACGCCCCTAGAAAGGTCATGCGATTAACTTGGTGTTAACATTGATCGTCTAACACTAGGGACGGTGGAATATGAAATGGAGCAGTATCAGTTTCCGTAAAAGGTTACTGATTATCATGACGGTCACTGGCCTCGTTGAACTTTTGATTCTTGCAGCTGCTGGTTTTTACTACATCAAACAATCTCAAGAACAAGAGATGGGTTTGAAAGCGTTAGGTGTTGCTGAATTTCTATCTGAATCGCCGCTTGTCACCAGCATTATTCAAGAAAATGGAACGTTGGACCCTAATGGCGTTCCCTACGTTTTGTCTGAAGAAACCCAAGTTAAATTTCGTAACCTTACTCAGCTCATTGGCGCGGCGTTTATCGTTGTTGGAGATGATAAAGGTATCCGCCTGATTCACCCTTACGATGACAGGCTCGGCAAACCCATGCGTGGTGGCGATAACCAAAAAGCATTGGTATTGGGCGAGTCTTATGTGTCGACAGCCAAAGGATCGCTGGGTTTTTCAGTTCGTGGTAAATCCGCGGTAAAAGACACCCAAGGTACCGTTATTGGTGTGGTGTCAGTTGGTTACTTATTGGATTCGTTGCAAGATCGAATCGAACCTTACTTAGCCTTTTTGATTGTGATGGCGTTGCTGGTGGTTGCGGTCAACGCTTTGATTTCGAGTTATGTATCTCGCCGTTTTCAACGCGCTATTTTGGGCTTTGAGCCTGAAGAGATAGGCCGGTTGTATGTTGAGCTAGATGTAACCATGAGTACCGTGAAAGAGGGCATTCTGAGCATCGATAAGCACGGCATTTTACGTTCAATTAATAAGAGTGCCTGCGATATTTTATCGATAGACAGGGATAAAGCACTCAATCAACAGCGCCTTTCTGATGTATTGCTAGGCAGTGATTTAGAACAACTGCTATCAACCGGCGACACCGACCACGATGTTGAGTTGTATTTAAACAATAAGCGAATCATTGCTAACCGAAGCCCGATTATAGTGGCAGGTGAGGTGGTCGGGGCGGTATCGAGTTTCCGATTACGAGATGAAATCAACGATTTAACAGACCAGCTCTCACAAACCAAAGAATATGCTGATCTACTGCGTTCACAAACCCACGAGCATCAAAACAAGCTTAACACTATTAGTGGCTTGATTCAGATGGGCGAGTTGGATTCTGTTCAACAATTGATTGGTCAAGAAACCGCTCATTACCAGAGCTTAATTGAGTTCTTAAGAGAGACGGTGAAAGACCCTCTTATTGCAGGCATGCTTTTAGGCAAAACAGAGCGAGCTCGAGAGATTGGGTTAGAGCTTAAAGTGGAAGAGGGATCAAGGCTTGAAGCTCTGCCTAGCTGGTTAAACGCGGATGACGTTGTCACCATTCTTGGCAACCTGATTGATAACGCCTTTGACGCCACCATGACGGCGATTAAGCAAGAGGGTCAAATTGCGCCAGCGCGTCGGGTTATTGAAGTTTCAATCAGTGATTTTGGTAATGAAATTATCGTAGAAGTAGAAGACAAAGGGTGCGGTTTGCCGAAAGAGTTGGCGACCAAAGCACTCACCGAAAAAGGTGTATCGAGCAAAGCGAAGCAAAATCGTGGTGTGGGTTTGTATCTGATAAAGCAGCTGGCAGACCGATATCAAGGGCAGCTTGAAATGGTCGACAACCAAGATTTTGGCACGCGAATGACGGTTTATTTGCCAAAAGAAGAACAATAATAATTAAGCACGAAGCGATCTTGTGAAGATCATCGTGACGGAAAAAATATGGTTAAAGGAAGAACATAAATGAACGCAATCACGAGAGTCATGGTCATTGAAGATGATATTGCGATTGCAGAGCTACACCATCGTTATTTAGAACAGATGGGTGGCTTTGACGTGGTCGGCATTGCCACTACACAGTCTGAAGCGCTGATGCAACTGGACATCTTAAAACCGAATTTGGTGTTATTGGATGTGTATCTGCCGGACGGGTGTGGGCTCGATATTCTTAATCACGTAAGAGGGAGCAATCAAGGCTGCGACGTTATCTTGATTACTGCTGCTCGGGATGTCGATACGCTGCAGCAAGCAATGCGTGGTGGGGTGGTCGATTATCTATTGAAACCAGTAATGTTCCCTCGTTTGGAAGCGGCACTGAAAAAGTATCAATCTCAACAGCAAGAGTTTGAAAGTGTGTCGGATTTGAATCAAGGTTTGGTTGATAAGATGCTGCAAGCCAATGCCAAAGCGGACTCTGGAAAAGTATCCACCTTACCCAAAGGCATTGATGGCGTAACGTTGGATAAGATCAGAGCCATTTTTCAGCAAGCTGATGCCGTTAATATTACCGCCGATGAAGCCGGAGAACGAATTGGTGCTAGCCGAACCACCGCCAGACGCTATTTAGAATTTTTGATTACCACTGGTGAGTTAGTCGCAGACTTAAATTACGGTACCGTAGGTCGCCCGGAGCGCTGCTACAACAAAGCGCAAAGATAAACACGACACCATCAAAATAAATATAAAGCCAGTTGAATAAGCTGGTTTTACCTTTTTCTCCCTTTCCTATTGCTCACTCCACCGACCAGATACCGTTCTTTCTTGACTACACTGTTTGAGAATGCCGATTTGCTTCTCCCTCGGGTCAAATGAACGGAACTATCGATTAGAATTTGTTCGAAATGAGTCAATATTTAATCGATTGCTTTCACAGTGGTTGATGTAAATCAAATAGTCATAGACAATACTGTCCCGAATAGAGGTGATAGCTTTCACCCTCGTTTACCAAACGCATTCTCAAATTTAATAGGCGCTTACTATTGATGTAATAGTTAAGACCTATTATCTATTTTCGTATGTCGCTGATACCTTTGGCGAATACTAAAAACCTTGTTTTTATAGGAAAGATGATGGTAATACCTGAAAACAGCAGCATCGTTATTTTTGGTGCGTCGGGAGATCTAACTTACCGCAAGTTAATTCCTGCTCTATACCACCTGTATGCTAGCAATCAACTACCAGAATCCTTTGCGATTCTTGGAGTGAGCCGTACTGAGTACAGCGATGAGTCTTACCGTGAGAAGCTGAAGAAGTCTCTTCAGGAAATGGAAAAAACTGAACCAGAGACGCTGAATGCATTTATTGAACATCTGCATTACCAAGCGATCAATACTTCAGATGTAGACGACTATGCTCGTTTAGCACAACGTCTAGACAAGCTTGAGCAAGACTACCAATTCGAAAACCATAACACATTGTTCTACTTGGCAACCCCGCCAAGCCTATACGGTGTGATTCCAGCAAACCTTGCTGCGCATGGCCTTAACGATGAATCGAACGGCTGGCGTCGTCTGATCATCGAAAAACCATTTGGTTACGACTTAGCATCAGCTCAAGCGTTGGATGAAGAGATCCATCATCACTTCCAAGAACACCAGATCTACCGTATCGACCATTACCTTGGTAAAGAGACGGTTCAAAACCTTCTAGTGCTTCGTTTCTCAAACGCGATGTTTGAACCACTGTGGAACCGTAACTTCATTGAATACGTTGAAATCACAGGTGCTGAGTTCCTTGGCGTTGAAGAGCGTGGCGGATACTACGACGGTTCTGGCGCAGTTCGCGACATGTTCCAAAACCACCTGCTGCAAGTGCTAGCGATGGTAGGTATGGAGCCGCCTGCACAAATTAACGCTGATTCTATTCGTGATGAAGTGGTTAAAGTGCTTCAGTGTCTCAAACCGCTAGAAGAAGACGACCTGCGTAAAGATTTAGTGCTAGGTCAATACACAGCGTCAGACGTTCGCGGCCAGCAGTTGCTTGGTTACCGTGAAGAGCCGGGTGTTGCGGATGACTCTCGTACTGAGACGTACATCGGCTTGAAAGCTCACATCAATAACTGGCGTTGGAATGGTGTTCCTTTCTACGTACGTACAGGTAAACGCTTACCAACACGTGTGACTGAAATCGTGATTCACTTTAAGAACACGCCACACCCAGTATTTGGTCAAGATGCACCAGAGAATAAGCTGATTATCCGTATCCAACCGGATGAAGGTATTCAGATGAGCTTTGGTTTGAAAGAGCCAGGCGCAGGCTTCAAAGCAAAAGAAGTGAAAATGAACTTCTCTTACTCTGACTTGCCTGAAACTCAGATGCTGACGGCTTATGAGCGTCTTCTTCTTGATGCACTGAACGGTGATGCGACTCTGTTTGCACGTACCGATGCGGTAGAAGCATGTTGGAAGTACGTTCAACCAATCTTAGACTTCAAGCAAGACCCTCAAGCACTGTTTGGCTATGCTTGTGGTACTTGGGGCCCACAGGAAGCAGATGAACTTCTGCAACGTGATGGCCGCGCATGGCGTTTCCCATGCAAAAACTTAACAGACACGGATTACTGCGAACTATGATCAATCACAAGATCTTTGCAACGCCTGAACTGGTTGTTGAAAACCTAGCAAATGAAATGAAAGCATACAGCGAGCAGGGCACACCTGTTCACATTTCACTGTCTGGTGGCAGCACGCCAAAAATGCTTTTCAAGCTTTTAGCACAGGCGCCTTACGCGGAAGGTATTCAATGGAATAACCTTCACTTCTGGTGGGGCGACGAACGTTGCGTTGCACCAGACGACGCTGAAAGCAACTTCGGTGAAGCAAACGCGCTCTTATTTTCAAAACTAAAAGAGTTTACTCAAGTAAACCTTCCTGCTGAAAACATCCACCGCATCCGTGGTGAAGATGAACCAAAAGCAGAAGCAGAGCGTTTCGCAAAAGAGATGGCAGACGTAATCCCAACAGAAAACGGCACGCCTGTATTCGATTGGATTCTGCTTGGTGTTGGCGCAGACGGCCACACAGCTTCACTATTCCCAGGTGCAACCAACTACCAAGATGAGAACCTATCTGTATTAGCTTCTCACCCTGAGTCTGGTCAAATCCGTGTTTCTAAAACAGCGAAAGTTTTAGAAGCAGCAAAACGAATCAGCTACCTAGTACTGGGTGCAGGTAAAGTTGAGATCGTTAAAGAAATTCATACAACTCCTGCTTCAGAACTGCCTTACCCGGCAGCGAAAATCCAGTCTAAAACTGGCGAAACAGAGTGGTTCTTAGATTCAAATGCAGCAAGTGCTATCGCATAAGTGCGAATAGCCGCAAGGAGATAAAATAATGAAAGGTGATATCGGTGTAATTGGCCTAGCAGTAATGGGTCAGAACCTTATCCTAAACATGAACGACCACGGCTTCAAAGTTGTGGCTCATAACCGTACTGCTGCTAAAGTAGACGAGTTCCTAGAAGGCCCAGCTAAAGGTACTAACATTGTTGGTGCTTACTCTCTAGAAGAGCTAGTTGAGAAGCTAGAAGCACCACGTAAAGTGATGCTTATGGTTCGTGCTGGTGACGTTGTAGACACGTTCATCGAAAACCTAATCCCACTTCTAGACGAAGGCGACATCATCATTGATGGTGGTAACACTAACTACCCAGACACTAACCGTCGTGTAGCGCATTGTCGTGAGAAAGGTATCCACTTCATCGGTACTGGTGTATCTGGTGGTGAAGAAGGTGCTCGTTTCGGTCCTTCAATCATGCCAGGTGGCGCGGCTGAAGCTTGGGAAGCGGTTAAGCCAATCTTCCAAGGTATCTCTGCAAAAACTGACGCTGGCGAGCCTTGTTGTGACTGGGTTGGTAACGACGGTGCTGGTCACTTCGTTAAGATGGTACACAACGGCATCGAATACGGTGACATGCAGCTTATCACTGAAGCTTACCAGTTCATGAAAGATGGCCTAGGTATGTCTGCTGACGAGATGCAAGCAGTATTCGCTGACTGGAACAAGACTGAGCTAGACAGCTACCTAGTTGAAATCACTGCAGACATCCTTGGGTACAAAGATGAAGACGGTGAAGCGCTAGTTGAAAAGATCCTAGACACTGCAGGCCAAAAAGGTACGGGTAAGTGGACCGGTATCAATGCACTAGACCTAGGTATTCCTCTAACGCTTATCTCTGAGTCTGTATTCTCTCGTTGCCTATCTGCACTGAAAGATCAACGTGTTGAAGCTGAAACTCTATTCGGTAAGACAATCACTCCAGTTGAAGGTGACAAGCAAGAGTGGGTTGATGCACTACGTCAAGCTCTACTGGCTTCTAAGATCATCTCTTACGCTCAAGGCTTCATGCTAATGCGCGAAGCGTCTAACGAGAACGGCTGGGATCTAAACTACGGCAACGTAGCACTAATGTGGCGTGGTGGTTGTATCATCCGTTCTGCATTCCTAGGCAACATCCGTGATGCGTACGAAGCAAACCCAGACATCGCGTTCCTAGGTTCTGACGAGTACTTCAAAAACATCCTACAAAGCAGCCTAGCGGCATGGCGTAAAGTAGCAGCGAAATCTCTAGAGTCTGGTATCCCAATGCCATGTACGATTTCTGCGCTATCTTTCCTAGACGGTTACACAACTGCACGTCTACCAGCGAACCTGCTTCAAGCTCAACGTGACTACTTCGGTGCTCACACTTACGAGCGTACTGACCGTCCACGTGGTGAATTCTTCCACACAAACTGGACTGGTACAGGCGGCGACACTGCTTCTACAACTTACGACGTATAATCGTTAGTTAGAATCAGTTAAGAACCTTGTTGTTCTTATTAGCTGTAAACTAGAAAACAAAAGGATGCCAACTGGCATCCTTTTTTGTTGGTTCTGCAAGAGAGTCACGTAAAGTAAATTTAATACAACCCGTTAAGCGAGCGCAGCTTGTGGGCTTTGCGTATCACTAAATATATGGATTTTGCATACGGTTACCGTAGGTTTTGTTAAGTTAAACCAGTCTCATAATCTTTAAGGGGAAATTTTGTTCACAGAATGTCTTAGTCTGTATAGCGAGCTAAGGTAGGGTGTTAAGTGACCAATTCGAAATTAATTTCAAAGATAAATAGGATAACGAGTATGCTTTATGCCATCATAAAGGCATAAATAAGGGCAATGGATGTAATGCCCAAGTGATTGAGCTAGAAATGGTCAGTGATGACGGTGTTCTAGAGTAAATTCAAGGCCTTTAGTTGCCTTGAAAAAGGTAATGTTATGACTGAAGAAGAAAGAATCGAACTGCAACAAAATAACCCGCTACACGGCTTAAAGCTTGAAACCATGATCACTGAATTAGTGGATCACTATGGTTGGGAAATTTTAGATGCGGCCATGCGTATGAACTGCTTTAACACTAAGCCTACAGTGGCAAGTGCAGTTAAATACCTGAAGAAAACCGAATGGGCTCGTGAGAAGGTTGAAAACTTCTACCTTTACCGTTTCAAGCGCATGCCTAAAGCATCGGACATCGAATACCAGATGCCTCCGCGTTCACGTACATTCCGCCATGGGCTAGAGCCTCGTGAGCCAATGGAACTAACGGTTGAGTCTATCCACGCTTCTCAAGCTAAAGCTGCGTCTGCATTTAAAGAGCGCCGCGGCGGTAACGGTCGTAACTTCCGTCGTTAATAAGAAGGCGTCGTTAGATAAGGCGTCGACGATTAGTACGCCTAATTAGATAAGCGAAAAACACAAAAGGAGCCTATGAGCTCCTTTTTTAATTCGTTCGATTAAACCGTAATTGGCTAAGCTTCGCGGTTCTTTCTTTGATTCTTCCAAAGATCGGTGACATAAACGATTGCACTGATAAGTAAGAATAGCGCTGACACAGAAAACAGAGCGGGCATTTTTAGGATCCACGCGAATGTGGCAGCAAGAAAAGCGACAAAGCAAATGAGTCGACTTGATGACATGACATGACCGAGTTTAGTGTTCATAACGCCTCCTAATGAAGTCTCACTTTCGACAGGAGAATTATCCTACCTTTGGCAAAATAAAGGCTAAAAAACAGTCTAAATTGTTATCAAATTTACTAATTAAAGGACTCGTCTCACACATATCGACACGGTTATTTTATAAGTAATAAAATAGCGAGATAGGTAATGCGAGAGTCAGCTTTCCCGCTGTGTTTTCCAGTTAGAATTAGATTCAGTTTCGGGTTTAATTAGTGTCAAACCGACTTAGCATAAAACCTAGTTATTATAGAAAAAGTAAGCGGTGATTAAGAAACTCGCGATGATCACTGTATTACGAACATATTGTTGTGGGATGCGGCGAGAGACTTTTGCTGAATAATAACCACCAACCAATGTACCCAATAATACAGCCATGCCAGACGGCCAATTAATCGAACCATTTACGATAAAAAACACGATCGCTGCGAGGGAAGCACACGCGGACACGAGCAGTTTGATGCCATTCATCACGTTGATGTTGGTGTAACCAGCCAGCGCCAAATAGCTCAATGTCACAATGCCCAAACCTGCATTAAAATACCCACCGTAGATAGAGACAATCAAAAGTAATAAAGCGGAAAAGAATGCGCCTGCGCTAGTGGCGTGCTTATGTTTTGCTGTAGCTTGTTTAAGCCATTTATTGAGCGTGCCGCCAAACGTGAAAAGCAGAGCAGCATACAGCAACAGCCAAGGGACAGATTGAGTGAACAGAGCTTCTGGTGTGTGCAGCAGTAAAAATGCCCCGATACCACCGCCAATCACACATAAAGCTATAGTCAGTTTTAGCTGCTTAGTACCAGATTGAATTTCGTGGCGCAGAGCGTAGGCTCCGCTAATGTATCCAGCACACGAAGCAAAGGTATTGGTCGCGTTGGCTGCTATTGGTGGAACGCCAGCAAATAACAAAGCAGGGAAAGTGATGAAGCTGCCGCCACCCGCAATGGAGTTAAGCACACCGCCAACCACCCCTGATAAGAATAGAATCAACCAATCCATAGTTTTAGAATCCAATACGTTAACTAACTGGTTACCTTACTTGAATTTGTTATGAATATCAGCGCCATGTGTGTTGTAAAGATAGGTTTGTGAGTTTGCTACCATCTTTAACCGCTGGTTTTAATTGAGGCTTTAAATGAAAAAAGGAGCCAATGGCTCCTTTCGTTGAGGTTTAGTTGATTCGATAAAGCTTTACACTTCTACTGGCTTCGCTCTAAAACTCTTAAATAGTTTCACTAGAATCGGGCTAGACAGCACCAATACCGCCAGAATAGTGAAGGTCATCGTAATAGGGCGTTCCCATAAGAAGTTCAACTCACCATCGCTGATCATCAATGCTCGTCTTAAGTTCTCTTCCATCAAGCCGCCCAATATGAAGCCTAACAGTAATGGTGCCAATGGGAAGTTGGCTAGCCTTAATGCTATCGCAGCCATCGCTACCAGTAGCATCACAAATACGTCCATCGTGTTGAATGACACCAAGTACACGCCAGTGATTGAGAAGAAGATAATCATTGGAAGTAGAACCGTTCTAGGTACCGCTAGCAGTTTAGAGATATATGGGATCAACGGTAGGTTTAAGATAACCAGCACGATGTTGCCAAAGTACATCGAGATAATCACCGACCAAAATACGTCTGGGTGTTCAACGAACAAGCGAGGACCAGGCTGAATACCGTAGGCAATCAATGCACCAAGCATAATCGCAGTTGTACCAGAGCCCGGAATACCCAGCGTTAGTAGCGGAACGAATGAACCACTTGAAGCGGCGTTGTTTGCTGATTCAGGAGCAACAAGACCACGGATACTGCCTTTACCGAACTCTTTCTGCTTGTCTTTTGGCGCGAGGCTACGCTCCATACCGTAGCTTAGGAATGCCGCAATAGTGGCACCTGCGCCCGGTAGAACACCGGTAAAGAAACCGAGAATAGAAGATCGAATTGAAACTGGTGCCACTTCTTTGAACTCTTCTTTGGTGACCTTCATGCTACCAATATCCGACATCTTTTGGCTTTCTTCCGCGCTGGTGTCTTGCTCTGGTTTTAGAATACCCATCAAGGTTTCACCCAGTGCGAATGTTGCCATCGCTAATAATAGGAAGCTAAAGCCATCCATCAGATCCGTAAGGCCAAAAGTGAACCGTTCAACGCCAACACCTTTGTCGATACCTACAGTTGATAGCATCAAACCAAGAATAGTCATCATCCACGCTTTGATTACCTGACCTGGGCCTGCAAACGCCGCTACAGCGGACAAACCTAATAGCATCAACGCAAAGTAGTCTGAAGACTGGAAGCTCAGTGACACGCTTGCTAGAGCCGGTGCGGCAATCAAAAGCATGATTGCTGAAAGCGTACCGCCTGTGAAAGAAGAGTAAGCCGCGAGAGCAAGTGCTTTACCTGCTTGGCCTTTTTGAGCCATCGGGTAGCCGTCAAACGCGGTTACTACCGTTGAAGAACAACCCGGAGCATTGATTAAGATGGATGACGTCGAGCCACCAAATACAGCGCCGTAGTACACACCAGCCAACAAGATTAGGCCAGAAGAAGGATCTAGGCCGTATGTAATCGGGATCATCAACGCGATTGCTGAAATTGGACCGAGTCCCGGTAGCATTCCAATAAAGGTACCAACAAAACAGCCAACAATTACCATCATGATGTTCATTGGCATCACGGCGGTAGAAAGTCCTTGTAAAATTCCGTCTAACATAATGTTATCCCTACCAAAGAGTGAAGATTAAACCAGGCTCTAGGTAGATATCTAAGCCTTGAGTTAATAAAAGAAAGAACGCGATAACGAAAGGAAACGACGCGCCAAATAAGACAGCTTTGCGGCGCTCACCCAGTAGGTAAAAGCCTGCAAGTAAGAAGAAGCTGGTTGCTAAAACAAAGCCAAGATAAGTCAGTCCAACACCGTACAGAGCCATTAACACCAAGAAGCCAATAAGCAGTTTCCAGTTCAGCGGCGTAGTGTCGCATGTAACTTTTTTATCCGGCTGTCCGGTTATAAGCAGGATCAACGAAAGGCCAATGCCGATAAACGTTAGCAGGATAGGTAAGGTTCTTGCTGTGAAGGGTTCGTACTCGTCACCGGGGAACAAAGGAATCAGCGTGGTTTGGTAGCCATAGCATAAACATGCAAGCATAAAGAGCATGGCTCCGATGCGATCCTTCGAAAGCAAAGATTCCTTACTCAGAAATTTGGTTGGTAAGTCCGACATATCCAACTCCATTTGGGGTGGTATAAAAAGTAAAAAAGCCGTACATGAGCGAGTCAATGAAATGTCTGGGATCACTAACCAAAGGTGAGCGAATTACATGACTTGGTTAAGCCACTTGCCTCTACAACGAATCAGCAAGCTTTAGCAATACACTACGAATAAACAAAGGAGTTTGAAGTTAACTCATGCACGGCGAAACAAGGAAAGAGTAAGAGGGCACATAGGCCCTCTATGGTTGTTGGTTATTTCAAGAAACCAAGCTCTCGCATTAGGTCGCCCATCTGTTTTTCTTGATCTTCTAGGAAGGCGTAAAAATCTTTGTCAGCTTTGTAGTTGTCGATCCAACCGTTACGGTCACGAACCACTTGCCACTCATCGGTTTTGTACATTTTGCCAAGCGCTACATTCCACTCGTCGATCTTCGCTTGGCTTGTGCCAGGTGCCGCAAAGAAACCACGCCAGTTAGCGAATACGGTTTCGTTGCCGTACTCAGTCAGTGTTGGGATGTTAGGTGCAGCATCAAGACGCTTTGGCGCCGTCACAGCAAGCACTTTTACTTGGCCAGATTTAGACATCTCTAGCACTTCACCAAGGCCAGTAGAAAGCAGCTGTGTTTCGCCAGAAAGCAGTGCCGCCATCGCTTTACCGCCAGCATCGTAGGCAATGTAACGTACTTTTTTAGCATCAAAACCTTCGCCTTTGAACGCTGCCGCAACCACAAGGTGGTCCATGCTGCCACGAGCTGAGCCACCAGCAATTTTCACTTTACGTGGGTTGGTTTCGAATTCTTTAACGACGTCTTCCCAAGTGTTGTACTTAGAATCTGCAGACGCGACAATTGCACCGTAATCGGCAATGGTTGCTGCTACAGGAGTTAGGTCACGGAAAGATTGTGGGAAGATCCCCGTTAGTGAACGAACAACGATAGGCGTTGAGTTCACCATTAGCGTGTCTTCTTGGCGTTGAGCCGTTTCGATTAGGTGAGCAATCGCTTTACCGCCACCGCCACCAGATAGGTTTTGGAAAGAGACATTTTCTACGATGTCTGATTTCACCAATACATCACCCGTACCACGAGCTGTCATATCCCAACCACCACCAGCGCCGCCAGGGATTAGGAAGTGGATTTTTTCTACGTCAGCAGCAAAAGTGTTGAAAGAAAAGGTTGCTGCGATGATAGAAGCCGCAAGAGTAGGTTTCAGTGCCTTGAACATGGTTCACGTTCCTTATGTAGGGGATCTCTTCAATGGAGAGAAACTTATGTTTTATTTCCAGCTACTAAACAGATGAGTAGGATATTGCTTAGCAGATGAAGCTAAAGTTAACGGTGTGTTAATGAAATGTCTGTAATGCGGCGATATTGAGAATAAAGAACATTGGATTAATATTGTTCATAAAGTTCACGGTAACGTGTTTTTGTCCATTTACTGTTGAATGATATCTGGATTCTAAAATCGTAGTTATTGTCTCAGAATGATTGAATTCATTGACAAAGGTTGGATTTAACTAGCGTTTTCTACTCGAGTGCATTGGTTGTTGGTCTATATTGTTAGATGTGACTACGATAACTATTTCTGCAAAAGAGTCAGGTGTATAGAGGTGTTAGATTTTAGATGTGGAATAGAGTTACTATAGTTGATATGCAACTTAAGCGGTATTGATTGCGCTAGGCTGTTAACTTTGGAGTTGGCGATTATTCAAGGATGAAATAATGGCATTAAAAAAAATTTCGTTACGATTTACTGTTGGAGGAATGTTTTTACTCGCGACATTTCTTACCGCTGTTGTTGCGGTTTCACTGCAATATTACTTCAGTAAAAAAATGGCGACTGAGAATACCCTATCAAAGTTGACGATGGTGTCCCAAGAGCTGAGTAACTATATCGGCGCGGTTGATTCTGACGCAGCCAATACGGCGCGTTTACTTTCTTCAGTGAAACGTTCTATAAGTAACAAAATATCGAAAGAAGAGTCGCGTAGTATTCTTTCAGAAGCAATTAAAGATAACCCTCTCTTTTATAGTATTTACATTGGCTCATCTAATGAAAACTTCTTCCAAATTATTAATCTAGAATCTGCCCCTGTCGTTAGAGAAAAAATCGGTGCACAACAAAAAGACCGTTGGGTTGTGGTTGAGATTCATAATATAGGGGAGGAGCGCGTCCGTACGACGAAATATTTTGACCAAGAGTTTACGCTAAGAAACTCAACTACGGAGCAGAGCAACTACCTTCCAACAACCAGGCCTTGGTATGTTTCTGCCAATGTTCAGTCGGTCGAAAAAACTCAGCCATATCTTTTCCAGCATTTACAAATTACCGGGCAAACTTATTCTTTAGCGTTTGATTCGAAAATCGAATCTGAAGTTCAACATGTGATTGGTATTGATATTGTGTTGTCTTCTTTAGCTAGCAAACTATCAGGTACGGCGCTTGGCTTAGCAGAAGACAGTAAGGTTGAGTCTTTCTTATATTCGAAATCGGGTAATATTATTGCGTCTAACCTCAAGGTTAACAATCAGGAATCGGAGTTTGATGTATCAACATTGATGCTATCGTCTGAGCAGCAAGCCTTGATTAACGATACCCCTCCGCTGTTAGTGTCTAATCAAAATGATTGGGGGCCGATGGACTTTTCAGTGGCGGGAAAACCAAACGGCTATGCGATAGACCTTCTTAAAATGATTGGTGAGATGACAGGGATCAGGTTTGAATTTGTTAATGGTTTCTCTTGGGGCGAACTTGTCAGTAAGTTTCAAGAAGGAAGTATTGATGGCTTGCAATCGGTTCAACATTATAAAAATAATGGCATAGATGGCCTATACACGACTCCAATTTATGAATTGCCATTTTCTATCGTGACAAGGGTCGGCGCGAAGGTTGTCACTAATTATGCCGAGCTTGAGGGTAAAAAAGTTGCCATTTTATCTGGGTGGTCAATTATTCCTAAGTTGAGAGAGGATTTTCCGAACATTGATTTAGTTGAATTTGAAAACCTAGAGTCTGCATTTAATTCAATTGAAAGCGAAGAGAACTTTGCTTTCTTAGAAGCAGAACCCGTACTCTCGTTTGCATTAGATAGGTTTTTCCAGCCAGGCCTTGTTGTCAATGGGACTCTAGAAGATCTAAAACAGAACTACTCAAACCAATTCCATTTGGTGCTGCAGAGCAAGCATAAACAATTGCTCCCAATCATTGATCAAGCTATCAGTAAGTTAAGTGGTGAACAACTTGATGCCTTAGCGAAAAAGTGGCTGCATGATACCGGCTTTAATACGAATACGACGGTTCCTTATACTGAACTTTATGATTTGACTAAGGAAGCAACGGTTGAAGGCAGTATGGTAAGGGTAGAGTTGAATGGCGAGATCAAGCATCTCTATTTAAAGAAAATAGACACGGGCGAACACTACTCTGAGTATTTTGCGGTATTGATTCCCGAATCTGAAGTCTTCAGTACAGTCAATAAGCGTCTAGCAACCTCTGTTGGTGTAACGATTTTACTGATGAGTTTAACCTTGCCTGTGGCTTGGGTCTTTGGTACACCGATAGTACGTCCTATTCGCCAATTAGAGAAAGAGACTCACAAGGTTAAGTTGCGTGACTATGACAACGTAGCTGTGCTTAATACTCGTATTAAAGAAGTGTGGGAGTTATCTGTTGCTGTAAAAGAAATGGCAATGGAGCTTAAACGACATGAACAGAGGCAAGAGGCGTTTGTAGAGTCGTTTATCAAGCTTATCGCCCAAGCTATCGATGACAAGTCCCCTTATACGGCTGGGCACTGTAACCGTGTACCAGAGCTAGGTTTGATGCTAGCTGACGCGGCGGAACAATCGCAGTCTGAGCACTTCAAAGACTTTGAGTTTAAAAATGATGACGAACGCCGTGAGTTTAGAATTGCGGCTTGGTTGCATGACTGCGGAAAAATAACAACGCCGGAACACATCGTCGATAAAGGTACGAAGCTTGAGGCCAACTACAACCGAATTCACGAGGTGAGAACTCGATTTGAGGTATTGTGGCGTGATGCTGAAATAATAGCATTAACGAAACAGCTTGAAGGCAAGCTAGCGAGCGAACAAATCCAAACAGAGTTGGCTGAAGCGCAACAGAAGCTACAAGATGATTTTGAGTTTATCGCGACGTCTAATGTTGGTGGTGAATTCATGAGTGATGACAAAGTTGCTCGTATTCGCTTGATAGCTGAAACGACTTGGACGCGTAACTTTGATGATCAACTTGGTCTATCACCGATAGAGGCAATGAATCGAGAGCCGAGTTCAAGTTTACCAGCCACAGAACCACTTTTGAGTGATAAGCCAGAGCACATAGTGAAAAGAGATAGGCCGTTAGAATTTGACCCGAAACATCAAATTAAAATGGATGTGCCTGAGCACTTATACAACCTAGGCGAAGTCTACAATCTGAGTATTGCACGCGGTACATTGACTGCTGAAGATAGATTTAAGATAAACGAGCACATGCTTGGCACGATTAAGATGCTTGAGAACCTGCCATTCCCGAAAGAGCTAAGTCGTGTTCCTCGCTACGCTTCAACTCACCATGAAACACTTAAAGGTACAGGGTATCCAAGGAAGCTGACTGGTGATGACCTTTCAATCCCAGAACGTATTCTGGTGATCTCCGATATTTTTGAGGCATTAACCGCTGCAGATAGGCCTTATAAGAAGGCTAAGCCAATCAGTGTTGCTGTCGACATCATGTATAAAATGGCATTGGACGAGCATCTCGATATCGAACTGTTTAGATTGTTCTTAACCAGCGGCATTCACCTGCGTTATGCAGAAGAGTATCTGAAGCCGGAACAAATTGATTTCGTTGATATCAGCAAATACCTAGATGTTACTCGTCAGATTGCTTGAGTAAAGGTGGCTTGTTAGAACGGGGTCTATGAATGAAAGGCGCACATGAGTGCGCCTTTTTTATATCTGTTTATCGGTGAACAGGTAGATCGACACAAAGTGCTCTGCGTTTGTCAAGTCTGTCTATAAGTTGTCGACACATTGGTTTCGAGTGATTTTAGGGTAGGGAAGGGTTTAGCGGCTCTTTCTTTGCTTAAATCGATAAATAACAAGTGGTTGAATTGTTTTTAGTGTCCTTTTAAGTAAGTTTTTATCGCCTATAGAAAGTACTACCTTAGTCTAAATTGTCGACAATTTGCTTGATTGTCGACAATTTAATCGTGTATTTTATGTTCATGTTATGGAATTGTTGACAATTAAGGTTCAGCAAATAGAAGTGAGCAGCGTGAATATGAATACTGCGATAAAAGATCTCAGCTTAAATGCAAACACGAAAACACGTGTTAGCGATAAAGAGAACACTAAATCAGAAAATCTCACTGAGTATCTCGTTGAGGCGATTGTTAGCGGTGAATTACTACCGGGCAGTAAGATTTCGGAACCTGAATTGGCTAAACGCTTCGAAGTAAGCCGAGGCCCATTACGTGAAGCGATAATGCGAGTTGAAGGGCTTGGCCTAATAGAACGCATTCCACATGTTGGCGCGCGAGTGATTACTTTTTCGGCAGAAAAACTGCTAGAGCTTTACGCGGTGCGAGAGGCTTTGGAAGGCATGGCTGCTCGACTCGCAGCGAGACATATCACACAAGAAGAGCTTGTCGGGCTTGAAGGGTTATTGTCGACACATTCAAAGCATATCGATGAAGTCGAAGGTTCTTCTTACTTTCATCAACATGGGGATTTCGATTTCCATTATCGCATTATCAAAGCGAGTCGTAACAGCAAACTCATTTCGCTGCTGTGTGACGAGCTTTATCACCTATTACGAATGTACCGCTATCAATCGCCTAGGGCTCAGTCTCGACCAAAAGAGGCGCTCGATGAACACAAATACATCCTACAAGCGATTCGTAATCGCGATGAAGAGCTAGCAGAAATGCTAATGCGACGACACATCTCGGGCAGTCGATTGCTAATAGAACAACAAATTCAATCCAAAGATCTTGATTAAGCGACCATTGGAATCTGTCAGCGGATCAGTGCTGGCGATAACCAAAAGCCGTAAGTCTTAAAGGTTAGCTAGAAATAAACAATTAACAGGGAGCGTCATTATGAAGTTATCAGCAGGAGCTAAGTTCCGACAAGCTGTGCAAGACAACGACCCATTGCAGATCGTCGGCACGGTCAATCCGTACTGCGCGATGATGGCAAAGAACTTGGGGCATCAGGCGATCTATTTGTCTGGCGGAGGCATCGCCAATGCGTCTTATGGGTTGCCTGATTTAGGCATCACCACATTGAACGATGTGTTGGTAGATGTTGAACGTATTACCAACGCGTGTGATCTGCCATTGCTGGTGGATATCGATACGGGATTTGGTGGCGCATTCAATATTGCACGTACGATTCGCGCTATGGAGAAGGCAGGCGCAGCAGCAATCCATATGGAAGACCAAGTGGCCCAGAAACGCTGTGGTCATCGACCAAATAAAGCGATTGTAAGTCAGCAAGAGATGGTCGATAGAGTCAAAGCGGCAACCGATGCTAGAACCGATGAAAGCTTTGTGATTATGGCACGTACGGATGCATTGGCGGTTGAAGGCATTGATAGCGCAATTGAGCGAGCGATAGCTTGTGTTGAAGCGGGCGCAGACATGATCTTCCCTGAGGCGATGAATCAACTCGATCAATACGTGAAGTTCTCGGCAGCGCTGAAATCAGCAACGGGCAAGCACGTGCCTATTCTTGCGAACATCACTGAATTTGGCCAAACACCACTCTACAGCTGTAACGAGTTAGCCCAATCAAGTGTCGACATGGTGCTTTATCCATTGAGTGCGTTCCGTGCGATGAACAAAGCGGCGGAGAATGTTTACAAGCACTTGCTAGTTGAAGGCAATCAAGAAGCTCTGTTGGATTCAATGCAAACCCGTAAGGAGCTTTACGAACACCTTAATTACCACGACTACGAGAACAAGCTTGATCAGTTGTTTTCAAGCGAAGGGTAAACCAGTTTCAATTAATCAAAAATCAACTTAATCCAATAACGTGAAATGGTTAGTCGCCAAATCCAGTACCGATGATAAAGATCATCGGGCATATAAATAGGCAGCACCAAAGAGTGCAGGCGGCTAACACAGAAAAGGAGTTCACCATGTCTGTATCTTTGAGTGATAAAGCCGTTGTCGAAAATGCTTCAAAAGTAGAGCAAAAAAGTGAAAAAACAGCAAACAAACCAGCCAGCGCACCGGCAATCGGTGGTGCTGGTCTACGTGGTCAAAGTGCAGGGTCGACTGCGCTATGTACGGTAGGAAAATCAGGAACGGGTTTAACTTACCGTGGCTATGACATTACCGATCTTGCTAACCACGCTCAGTTTGAAGAAGTGGCACATCTGCTATTAAGAGGCCATTTGCCCAATGAAAAAGAGCTAGACGATTACAAAACATTGTTGGTTGGTTTACGTGGTTTACCTCAACCTTTGAAAGCATTGTTGGAGCTTATTCCTGCAGACGCTCACCCAATGGATGTGATGAGAACGGGTTGTTCGATGCTAGGTAATCTAGAGCAAGAATCTGATTTTTCAGAACAATTGCCTGCGACTGAACGAATGCTCGCGCTTTTCCCTGCGATTATTTGTTACTGGTATCGCTTTAGCCATGATGGCGTGCGCATTGATACGGAAGATCAAAGCGAAGCATGTTTGGGTGGCTATTTCTTGAAGATGTTGACTGACAAAACGCCTAGTGAACTTCATAAGAAGGTGATGCACTGCTCGCTAACCCTTTACGCGGAACATGAGTTTAATGCCTCTACCTTTGCCGCTCGTGTTTGTGCGTCAACACTGTCGGATATTCATTCTTGTGTAACGGCTGCGATTGGCACACTAAGAGGCCCACTGCACGGTGGTGCGAATGAAGCGGCAATGGAAATGATCCAAGATTGGCAAACCGCCGATGAAGCCGAAACCAACATCATGCAGATGCTTGCTAACAAAGACAAAATCATGGGCTTCGGTCATGCCATTTATCGTGAGAGCGATCCACGAAACGCCTTAATCAAGCATTGGTCAAAAGAGCTAGCTCAAGAGGTGGGTGATAAACAGCTTTATGCCGTTTCAGAGCGTGTTGAAGCGGTTATGAAGCGCGAGAAAGGACTGTTCTGTAATGCTGACTTCTTCCATGCGTCGGCTTATCACTTCATGGACATCCCAACCAAACTGTTTACGCCAATCTTCGTGATGAGCCGCCTTACGGGTTGGACAGCACACGTGTTCGAACAAAGAGAAAACAATCGCATCATTCGTCCAAGTGCAGACTACACCGGGCCAGAGCATCAAGACTGGCTACCTATTCATCTACGTTAGCCCTCTATAACGAGCCGACTTATATCTTGAGGTGACTTCCGTCTTCATACGACAAGGCCTCAAGAAACAACGAATAGAATTTAACAGATAATGGTGGATGTATGTCTGATGTAAAACTTGAAAGAAACCAAGAGCTTGATGAAAACAAATATCGAAAGGTTTTACCGGGAACGGGTTTAGAATATTTCGACGCTTGCGAAGCGGTAGAAGCAATCTCCCCGGGCGCTTATAAAACCTTGCCTTATACGTCGCGAGTGTTGGCAGAGCAATTAGTAAGACGCTGTGATCCTGAAACCCTTGAAGACAGCTTAAAGCAGATCATTGAACGCAAGAGTGACTTAGATTTTCCTTGGTATCCTGCGCGAGTGGTGTGTCATGACATTCTAGGTCAGACCGCTTTAGTTGATTTAGCTGGCTTACGCGATGCAATTGCCGACCAAGGCGGAGACCCTGCCAAGGTGAACCCAGTGGTCGAAACTCAACTGATTGTTGATCACTCTTTGGCAGTAGAACATGCCGGGTTTGATAACGAAGCATTTGATAAAAACCGCGCGATTGAAGAGCGCAGAAACGAAGACCGTTTTCACTTTATCGAATGGTGTAAAACCGCGTTTAAAAACGTGAGTGTGATTCCTGCGGGTAATGGAATTATGCACCAGATTAACTTGGAGAAAATGTCTCCAGTGATTCAATCTAAAGAAGGCATCGCGTTTCCTGATACCTGTGTCGGCACCGACAGTCATACTCCTCATGTTGACGCTCTGGGTGTTATTGCAATTGGTGTGGGCGGCTTGGAAGCTGAGACAGTGATGCTCGGTCGTCCGTCAATGATGCGTTTGCCTGATATTGTCGGCGTTAAACTAACGGGTCAACGACAAGAAGGGATCACCGCAACGGATATTGTGCTTGCGATTACTGAGTTCCTTCGCAATGAGAGAGTGGTCTCAAGCTATTTGGAATTCTTCGGTGAAGGGGCTCGTGCTCTGACTATTGGTGACCGCGCAACGATATCTAACATGACGCCAGAATATGGTGCGACAGCGGGTATGTTCTATATCGATGAGCAGACTATTCAATACCTGAAACTCACTGGTCGAGAGCCTGAGCAGGTTGAACTAGTTGAACGCTACGCCAAGCAAACCGGGCTATGGGCTGACGATCTCGATTCTGCTCAATATGAGCGTGTACTTGAGTTTGACTTATCGAAGGTTGAGCGCAATCTTGCAGGGCCGTCTAACCCTCATCGCCGTTTGCCAACCAGAGAGCTGGCTGAACAAGGTATCAGTCAAACATCTTGGAAAGAGCAGCATGCTAAGCAGTACAGGGATGATCAGATGCCTGATGGTGCCGTAATCATCGCAGCGATTACCTCTTGTACTAACACCAGTAATCCAAGAAATGTGGTCGCCGCAGCATTGGTGGCTAAGAAAGCCAATCAACTTGGATTAGTTCGTAAGCCGTGGGTGAAAACATCATTTGCGCCGGGCTCTAAAGTTGCCAAGCTCTATCTTGAGTCGGCAGGTTTGCTACCTGAGCTGGAAAAGCTAGGCTTCGGTATCGTCGGCTATGCGTGTACTACCTGTAATGGTATGAGCGGAGCCCTAGATCCTGCTATCCAACAAGAGATCATCGACCGCGACCTGTATTCAACCGCTGTGTTGTCAGGGAATCGAAACTTTGATGGTCGAATCCATCCCTATGCCAAACAAGCGTATTTAGCCTCACCGCCATTGGTGGTTGCTTACGCGTTGGCTGGCACGATTCGCTTTGATATCGAGAAAGACAGCTTAGGCACCGACAACAATGGTAAGCCAATCTACTTAAGTGATTTATGGCCGAGTGATGCCGAGATCGATGCCGTTGTCGGTGAGCACGTTAAGCCTCAGCAATTCCAACAGATCTACGTAAAAATGTTCCAGCCAGACGAGGAGCAGGTGACGACTGAACCGCTTTATGACTGGCGACCTCAAAGTACCTATATCCGAAGACCACCTTATTGGGAAGGTGCTCTTGCGGGAGAACGAAGCCTATCTGGTATGAGACCTTTAGCTATTCTGGGTGACAATATCACTACAGATCACTTATCCCCTTCAAATGCGATTCTCGCTTCGAGCGCTGCGGGGGAATACCTCACCAAAATGGAAGTGCCGGAAGAGGATTTTAACTCTTACGCGACCCATCGAGGTGATCACTTAACCGCGCAACGAGCAACATTCGCCAACCCTACGCTGTATAACGAAATGGTTAAGGACGCTGGAGAAGTCGTGCAAGGTTCACTAGCAAGAGTTGAACCCGAAGGTCAAGTTACGCGAATGTGGGAAGCGATAGAAACCTACATGAACCGTAAACAGCCTTTGATTGTCGTGGCGGGTGCCGATTATGGACAAGGTTCATCACGTGACTGGGCAGCCAAAGGTGTGCGCTTAGCGGGTGTTGAAGTAATTGTGGCAGAAGGGTTTGAACGAATTCACAGAACCAACTTAGTTGGCATGGGCGTGTTGCCTTTGCAGTTTAAAGCGGGAACTAATCGCAACACCTTGCAACTCGACGGTACCGAGTTTTACGACGTTTACGGCGACATTGAAGCGGGTTCTGATTTGGCTCTAGTCATCACTCGTAAAAACGGTGACAAGCTGGATGTTCCTGTGACCTGCCGACTAGACACGGCAGACGAAGTGAATGTGTACAGCGCTGGTGGCGTATTGCAACGTTTCGCTAAAGACTTTCTCGCACAGTAGGAGCTTATGATGACAAATAAACAGATAAAAGTACCTGCTACCTACATGCGGGGCGGAACAAGCAAAGGCGTTTTCTTCAACTTAAGTGACTTACCTGAGGCTGCGCAAGTTGCCGGAGAAGCTCGAGACGCATTACTTCTGCGCGTGATTGGTAGTCCAGATCCTTATGGCAAACAAACCGATGGCATGGGTGGTGCAACATCCAGTACCAGTAAAACCGTTATTGTTTCGAAAAGTAGTAAAGCCGATCACGATGTTGATTACCTATTCGGCCAAGTAGCAATAGACAAGCCGTTCGTTGATTGGAGCGGTAACTGCGGCAATTTGTCTGCTGCAGTGGGCCCATTTGCTATTCATAGTGGCCTAGTCGACTCGAATCGTATTCCAGAAAACGGTGTGGTCGAGGTGCGAGTATGGCAAGTGAACATAGAGAAAACCATTATTGTTCATGTACCTATCGCTGGTGGCGAAGTTCAAGAGTTAGGTGATTTTGAACTCGACGGTGTGACTTTCCCCGCCGCTGAGATCCAAGTTGATTTCCTAGACCCCGCCGATGCGAGTGGCTCTATGTTCCCAACAGGGAATGTTGTCGATTTTTTAGATGTTCCCGATCTGGGTTGCATCAAAGCGACATACATTAATGCTGGGATACCCACCATTTTTGTTGATGCTGAATCGGTTGGCTACCAAGGCACTGAACTTCAATCAGATATCAATAGTGATACCAAAGCCTTGGCACTGTTTGAATCCATACGAGCACATGGTGCAGTAGCAATGGGTCTTATTGATTCTTTAGAACAAGCTGAATCACGTCAACATACACCTAAAGTCGCGTTTGTTGCTAAGCCTCAAGCGTACCAAGCTTCCAGTGGTAAATCGGTTGCTGTCGAAGATACAGACCTTCTGGTGCGTGCTTTGTCTATGGGGCAACTGCACCATGCCATGATGGGTACGGCTGCGGTTGCTATTGCTTCAGCGGCAAGTGTTCCTGGCACCTTAGTGAACTTGGCAGCCGGTGAGGGAAGTCGTGATTTCGTGACCTTTGGACACCCGTCAGGAACCTTAAAGGTAGGTGCGAAAGCGCTGCAGGCCGAAAGTGGGTGGAAAATAGAGAGGGCGATTATGAGTCGTAGTGCCCGAGTGATCATGGAAGGTGCTATTCGTGTGCCTTTTCCCAAGTAAAGCGATTGTCGTGAACGGTTAACTGTTCACGAATACAACGCTGAGAAAAGAGTGCACCCAAGTGAAACTGTTAAAAGCTAGTCGCTTGGACTAATGGATAAATCATGGAGGAGGCACTATGTCTGCTACGAATCGAATGACTAGAAAAACAGATTACATCACCGAGTATCAATGGGCGAGGGAAGACCCAAATTCGTTTTGGGAAACACAATCACAAGCGATAGATTGGTTTGAACCACCAAAAACGATATTACAAACTGACGATAACGGAATTGAGCGTTGGTTTCCTGATGGGGTGATGAACACCTGCTGGCTCGCGCTGGATTATCATTGTGAAAATGGGCGAGGTGACAATACCGCACTGATTTACGACTCTCCAGTTACAGGAACTCAATCCTCGTACACTTACAATCAATTGCGTAACCAAGTGGCTAAAGTCGCTGGTATGTTAGCCACGCAAGGCGTTACCAAAGGTGATCGTGTGGTGATCTACATGCCAATGATTCCTGAAGCGGCGATGGCAATGTTGGCCTGTGCACGACTAGGTGCGGTGCATTCGGTGGTGTTTGGTGGTTTTGCCCCTCATGAGCTTGCCGTTCGAATTGAAGATGCCGAGCCCAAGGTGTTGATTACTGCATCCTGCGGTGTCGAGATAAATAAAGTCCTGCCATATAAGCCGATGGTCGATCGCGCGATCATGGACAGCCGATGGAAGCCTGAGAAAGTGGTGGTATTCCAAAGAGAGCAGTCACTAGCCGAATTGAACAACGAACGCGATGTACTCTGGCAACAAGCCGTTGAGGATGCTTTGCCTCACGTATGTGTGCCTGTTCTAGCGACTGACCCACTATATATCTTGTATACATCAGGGACGACGGGTAAGCCAAAAGGCGTGGTGCGCGATAATGGTGGTCATGCGGTCGCGATGAAATACTCGATGAGCACTATCTACGATATGCCGCAAGATGGTGTGTTTTGGGCGGCTTCTGATGTCGGCTGGGTAGTGGGGCATTCCTATATTGTGTATGCGCCATTGATTCATGGTTGCACAACCATCTTGTTTGAAGGAAAGCCAGTCAGAACGCCAGATCCGGGGGCATTCTGGCGTGTGTGTGAAGAGTACAATGTCGATGTGTTATTTTCTGCGCCAACGGCATTTAGAGCTATCAAGAAAGAAGATCCTGAAGGCGAGTTACTCACCAAGTATGACTTATCATCGCTCAAGTCGATTTTTATGGCGGGAGAGCGTTTGGACCCGCCAACATTGGATTGGGTTGAGTCTCATACCAATAAACCGGTTATTGACCACTGGTGGCAAACCGAAACGGGTTGGGCTATTTCTGCCAATCCGACAGGGCTGGAATCTTTGCCAGTGAAAGCAGGTTCTTCAACTAAGCCTGTGCCCGGTTACCAAGTCGAGATTCTTAATGAATTGGGTGAAACGGCACAGCCTAATCAGCAAGGCTTTGTTGCACTCAAACGTCCACTACCACCCGGTTGTCTGCCAACGGTTTGGCGTAATCATGATCGATTTGAATCTGGCTATCTGAGCCAATTCCCAGGCTATTATGTTTCTGGGGACGGTGGCTATCTCGATGAAGATGGGTATCTATTTATTATGGGCCGTATCGACGATGTGATAAACGTAGCGGGACACCGTCTGTCGACTGGAGAAATGGAAGAGATCGTGGGTGGTCACCCAGCCATTGCAGAATGTGCGGTAGTCGGGATTCACGATGACTTGAAAGGACAACTTCCTTTAGGTCTAGTTGTGTTAAAAGATGGCGTAAAAGTCGATGGCATTGAGTTGCAAAGGGAATTGGTTGGCAAGGTTCGTAATGAGATCGGCGCGGTAGCTTGTTTTAAGCAAGCCTTGGTTGTTGAGAGGTTACCTAAGACACGCTCAGGTAAGATCTTACGTAGAACGATCCGGCAGATCGCAGAAGGTGAACAATATGTGGTGCCTTCAACTATTGACGACCCTACCAGCTTAACTGAAATTGCTGAAAAGCTCGGCAAATAGACGTCGCAGTTTAGGTAATCTCACCTTCGGCTTGTTGATTTATACATAATCCGGCGTGATGGTTTACCTAAACTCTACTTTATTCATCCGCTTATCCATTGCGTTTACTATGACCTCATTATGAATCCCACATATTGAGGTCTTTTTATGCGAGCTTACTTTTTGTTGATTGCTTTATTGGTCAGTGGTGCTGGTAGTGCCAGTATTTCAAAGGATGAAGCGAGTAGAGCGTTGTTAGAACCTTTGAGTCATCCCAAGGTATTTAAATGTGTATCAAAGACTGGTGTCGATCTCTATCAAGCGGTTTTTGATATTGGTGTGGGATATGAAGCCGACCCTATTAACTCGAAGATGATCGTTAATTCAAGGAAAGGCCGCTACGAATATCAAATCTTAGGCGCAGTAAGGTCTGAAAGAGCTGGTGAAATTGTCGTGTTAACTCGCCATGTGGGAGACGGTGTTAAAGTTGCGGCTATGATTGATGACGAAAATGGCAAGATACTGGGGATCGGCGATAAAAATCATTATCGAGATTGTGGTGTTAGGCCACCACCTAGCGTAGCAAACATGCAAAACTTTTGGTCTAAAGGCTAAGAGATATGTGAAAGGCAAGAATTATAGAGAAAGCGCGATTGAGGCGACCTTATTGGTCGCCTTTTTTGTTGGTGAGGATAAAGCGAGCTCAAAGCTATATATCATTAATCAGTTATGCGATGGCTGAATAATACATAGCTGAACATGATGTATCGTCTAAACGTGGCTTTATTTATCTTATTAACGGCTCTGCTTAAGATGGTTCTACTCAAAACGAAGAACTAAGCGAGACTCCTATGAAATTCACTAAACCTTTTCTTTTAGCGACACTGATTGTGACTCTTTCTGGTTGCGCATCACCAGCAATGGATAACGAAAATGAGAATGCCGCACGTAATCGTGGTGCGGTAGGTGGTGCTTTATTAGGAGCAACAGCCGGCGCTCTAACTGGAGATGCGAGTTTAGCCGTTAAGGGCGCTGCATTAGGTGGTGTGACCGGTGGTGTGACCGGTGGTGTTGCGGGTTCAATGAAAGATACGGACGATGCAAGAAACGCACAACGAACCCAAGTTACTGCTGATGGTCTAGCGCAAGACAATCGCACCGATGCAGAAAAGCGAGTTGCGGAAGTAGAGGCGGAAATTAAGCTTATTGAACTGGAACAACAGCTTGCTGATCTCAAAGAAGAGAAAGAAGATAACGGTGCATAAAGCTGAAGCTACAGCAAAAGCCGCAGCAAAAAACATAGCCTAGATATTCGTTTAATTGAAAATCATTCAAACAGAATGGCCACGTAATGTGGCCGTTTTTGTATCTAAAATACACACTTCAAACAATGAATTAATTCAATAACTTGTATAGATACTCACGCCAAGTAAACTAGACTCAGTTTAGATATTAATTTGGTTTGAGAAGCGCAATAGTCATGAATGTCATCTTAAGGGCTGCAAAGCATACGGATTTGGAACAACTTAACGAGTTAATGTTCGATCTCCACCATCACCACCACCTTGCTAGCCCAGAGCACTTTAAAACGGCAGAAGAGATTGAGCAGGAAAAAAGCATTGCACGATACTTGGATGACCCTGAATGTTTGGTTTATGTGGCATTAAAAGGAGAGCTCATTGTTGGCTTTATCTCTGGGCATTTTTGTGAGCTTATCTCAACGGTGAGTAAACCGGTGCCGATGGGGAGTGTCGATGAACTGTTTGTCTTGCCTGATTATCGAAAAGAATCGATTGCTGAAAAGTTGTTTAGCAAAGTTGAAGCGACTTTTGATGATTATGGGGTTGAACAAGTCTTTGTAGAGGTTTGGGACTTTAATTCACCTGCCAAGGACTTCTATCAAAAAATGGGGTTCACACCTCACATTCAATGGATGAGGAAGGCTTTGCACAAAACGTAGACAGCGATTTTGTGTGGCTTTGATTACAATAGTTCAACTGCAACAGCAGTCTTCAATATTCTTCTATTATTTTTTAGGTAAACTCGTTGGTTATTCGATATTTATTAGTTTTCATACTGTCTCTTTTGAGTACGACTTCCGCTTGGACAAACGACACTTTGCCCGATCATATCGCGGGCGCCTTGTGTGTAGTACGTGCTGATAACCAAATCGTGTTGGTTGATGAGTTGATCACCGGTCAATTGTCTCTACCGGGAGGCACTGTTGTTTCAGGTGAGCCGCCAGCCGTCGCGGCGCAACGTGAAACGTGGGAAGAGGCTGGTTTGTCGGTAACGGTCGGTGATGTGCTAGGTTATACCGACAGTGCCGTCGTGTTTGATTGTATTTCTGACTCTGAAGTGATCAGTTACAAGGCTCGAAATGAGTTAGGTGGCTTTGAGCTGCCGATTTGGTTTGCTCCTCATTATGGCGTGGAAGTCAGCCGAGCGATGTTACTTCCTCCTACTGAATTGCAAGATCACCAATACCGCTACCCAGAACAGTGGTCTGAGATTAACGAGCTGTTTTTATCTGCGACAGATCAACCGGTGACGTATGTGACTGAGCTGGTGGGCGCGGCACCCAAAGTCCATCAAGTTGAATTAAATTGGATTGTGTCACTTCAAAACACGTTCGATAAGATGCCAAGCGTATTTGCGAATACTGTGCTTTTGACTGACTTGTTGGCCAAGCCATGGGTCTTCATTGTGATATTGCCGTTAATTGCTTGGTACTTTGGCCGTAACTTCGCGTTGAAGTTTGGCTTCACTTTGATCTCGGTGACACTACTTACTTTAATCGCGCACCAAGGTTTTGGTTTTCCACGTCCACACGCTTACATGCCAACATTGAAACTGGTGATGAGCAGTGGGTATAGTTTTCCAAGTCTGTTGGCTGCCTTGTGGGTCAGTTTAACCTTGTTAGTCTTTTGGAAACTAAAGCGCCTCTTGGAGCAAAAAGCCATTCTGGTAGTGCTCGCTGGCCTGCTGTGGATCATGCTATTTAAGTCTTATTCAGGTAGTGCGTTTTTTAGTGATGTATTAATGGGTGGCGTATTAGGCGCTTTAACGACGTGGCATATCGTGAGATTAGACGCGAAACCGGATGTTGATATTAGCGCCTTATTGAGTTCTAAAGGTGTTTGGTGGGCATTGTGCTTACTGTCGATTGTTCTGACGGTGATATGGCCACTGCCAACATTCTCATTCTGGGTGGCGATTTTGATGACGATTGCATGCCTAGTGACGTTAACAGACTCGAAACCTTTGGTTGGTCAGTTCTCATTCAAGATCGTTCTTGGAGTGATGGCGATGTTGTTAGCGGGAAATCTGCTGATTAGCTGGGCTGGAAGCTTTGTCTCTTTCAGCGGTATTGCTTCATTTATTGTTGAAACGTTACGTTTCCCAATCTTGATTCTGTTTGGTGTGGTGGCATTTCGTCTGCCATGGAAAAGAGAGTAAGCGACTCGACTAACACAAAATCAAAAAGGCTGTGCAGTGCACAGCCTTTGTCATTTCTGAAACAAGCAAAAAGTAATTCTTATTAGAACCTGTTGAGCGTTTATGAGTTGAAGATAAACTTCTCAATCGCGACCGCTACACCATGGTCGTCGTTGCTAGCTGTGATGTGATCCGCCAGTTTCTTGGTTTCTTCCATTGCGTTTTCCATTGCAATGCCAAGGCCTGCGTATTCAAGCATATGGTGATCGTTTTCAGCATCACCCATGCAGATGACTTCTTCCGCTTTAATGCCTAAGTGTTTCGCTATCGCTTCAATACCGACACCCTTGTTTGATTTCGGGTTTAGGAACTCTAAGAAGAATGGTGCACTTTGTACGATAGTAAACTGAGTCTTAAGCTCTTGTGGCAACTTACCGATGATTTCAGTCAGCTTGCTTGGTTCAGCGACAATCATAGTTTTGATGATTTCGTGGTCATCTTCTAGTTGAGAAAAGTCGAACTCGGTTATATCTAAGCAATTAATACGCGCTTCAATACCAGTGTACTCATTGTTCTCAGGTGTGATTAAGCCGTGGATCTTGCTGAAAGCATGGACATAACCACCAAGCTGTTCAGCGAGGGCAGCAATCTCTTTTGCGGCTTTACCGTTGCTGATCTCACTGTGAATGATCTCTTTTGTCGATACGTTCTGAACCATAGAGCCGTTGTAGAAGAGTACAAAGTCATCTTCGCCGTCAATCGAAAGCTCATCTAATTTGCTTTGCATGCCTTCTAAAGGGCGACCAGAAGCGAGAACTACTTTCACACCTGCAGCTCGTGCTTTGGCGATTGCGTCTTTGTTCTCTTGAGAAATCACTTTTTCACTGTTGAGTAGTGTGCCATCCATATCAAGAGCAATCAGTTTGTACATGTTGTTCCTTACTAAAAAATTAAAAGCTAACGAAATCTATGGGCGAAAGGATAAGGGAACTTGAAAGTTCAGGCTAGGGCTTTGATCAACTCATTTATCAGTACTCATTTGTTTGACCAAAAGGGGGAAGTGCTTTAAGGTCTGCGGTTGATTAATTTCATCAAATGATTGAGCTGAGGGAAAGTTGTACAAGATTAATGAAATGTTTGAAACCATTCAGGGTGAGGGCGTGTTTACTGGCGTTCCCGCTGTTTTTGTTCGTCTGCAAATTTGCCCAGTGGGCTGTTCTTGGTGTGATACCAAGCAGACCTGGGAAGCGTTGCCAGAAGAGGAAACCAGCCTTGGCGATATTATGGTTAAGACAGAAGATTCACCTACTTGGTCAGCAATCGATGCTCAAGGAATCGTGAATGAATATATCAAGCAAGGTTACACTGCTAAGCACATTGTGATTACTGGTGGTGAGCCATGCATTTATGATCTTGTTCCTCTTACTGAAGCGTTTGAGCAGCACGGTTGTCGCTGTCAGATTGAGACTAGCGGAACATCAGAAGTTAAAGCCACACCGGACACTTGGGTTACGGTGTCACCGAAAGTGGCGATGAAAGCCAAATTGGATATCCTTGATAGCGCACTCGTTCGTGCGAATGAAATCAAGCACCCTGTTGGTACAGGTAAAGATATCGAGCAACTAGATGCTCTTATTGCTAGAGCCGATGTTCCTGAAAATACAGTCATTGCACTTCAACCTATTAGCCAAAAAGAACGTGCAACGCAACTGTGTATTGATACTTGTATTGAACGTAACTGGCGTTTATCTATTCAAACTCACAAATATTTGAGCATCGCGTAGGTTGCATTTGTTTACTGGTCTAGATAAGTCGCTAGTAGAAGATTCTCGTAAGGATTTAAGATGAAAAAAGCAGTCGTAGTATTCAGTGGTGGTCAAGACTCAACAACGTGTCTTGTTCAAGCTTTAAAAGAGTATGATGAAGTTCATGCGATTACGTTTGATTATGGTCAGCGCCATAGACTCGAGATTGAAGTTGCTGAGTCATTGTCGAAAGAGCTTGGTGTGAAAGCGCACAAAGTGATGGATGTGACTCTGTTGAATGAACTGGCTATCAGCTCTTTGACTCGTGACGATATTCCTGTGTCTCATGAGCTGCAAGAGAATGGGCTGCCGAATTCATTCGTTCCTGGTCGTAATATTCTATTTCTGACTCTAGCGGGTATTTACGCTTACCAAATCGGTGCTGAAACCGTGATTACAGGTGTGTGTGAAACAGACTTTTCTGGTTACCCTGATTGTCGTAATGACTTTGTGAAGGCGATGAACTCTGCACTTGTACAAGGTATGGACAAGCAGCTTGATATCAAAACACCGCTAATGTGGTTAAACAAGGCTGAGACATGGGCGCTAGCAGACCAGTACTCAGCACTTGAACTTGTTAGAAACAAAACACTGACTTGTTACAACGGCATTGTTGGTGATGGCTGTGGCGATTGTCCGGCATGTGAACTGCGTAAAGTTGGCCTTAACGATTACCTCGGTGATCGCGAAAGCATCATGGCTGAGTTGGTTCGCAAACAGGCTGAGAATAAATAATTTCAGGTAAATCAATCGGTTCGTTATATGCATCAATAATGCAGTTTCGGCCGTTGCTTTTGGCTTGATAGAGTGCTTGGTCGAGCACTGAATACAAGTCATCAAAGTCACTTAATGCGTTTGAGGTTGCTAGATAAGCAAAACTCGCGGTCACATTAAGTGACTTTTTGCTTTCTGATAAAAAGACAGTGCTTGAAATGGCGTAGTGCAACTCTTCAACGCGTTCTCGTACCTCTGCTGGTGGGGTATCGGTTAACATGATGACAAATTCTTCACCCCCTAAGCGACCAAACAATTCACCATTCACTAAGTGTTTTCTAATTTGATCACTAATATGGACCAGTGCCCGATCACCAGTAGGGTGCCCATGCTCATCATTAATCTTCTTAAACTTATCTAGATCGAGCAGCACGAGCACATGCTGTTTGTCCGTCCCTTTACAGCGTTTCACTCTTTTGATTCTTCGAATTATCTCAGTTCGGCTATATGCTTTCGTTAAGCCATCAATTGCTGCTTTTGCGCGAACCGTTTTGTTTATCAATACCGTGAAGCTTGCAGCGCAAAGCAACAGAATAACAACGATGTTGTACATCCATCTTTGATGTTCCATTTTTTCAATTTGAACGCGGTCGAGTTTCGTCTGATGTGTCAGGAAAGAGCTTTCTAGTTCTTGTTCATATTTGGCGTGCGTCAGGCCGAGCGCTTCGAGTGCGAGTCGATTGTCGATATCTCTAGCTTCCATTTGTATTGACGAGTATCGCTGGTAGAAATAGAAAGCTTGTTGGTAATCGCTGAGTGATTGATGAATATCAGAAAGCTGAAGAAGTGACTGCGCGATGTATTTATGCCTTGTGACTTGTTCAGCTAATTCTAGCGCTTGTTGAGCATAGTTGAGTGCTTCCGTTGGCAGTTTCTGTTCTTCGAACATATCGCTGATCGCCAAGTAAGCATTGATGCGAATGACATCATTGCTCAGTTCGCTCGAAGCTGAAAGAGACTCAATTAGGTAGGTTCTCGCCACATCATAGTTTTTCGTTTGAGTGTACGCTTTTCCTAAGCCAAGACTTGTGAGTGCAATACCGTAGCTATGCGACGTTGAGCTCAGCAGTGTTCTTGCTGTCTGAAAGTGGTGAATTGCTAGTTCACTTTGCTCTTGGTTAAGGTAGAGATCCGCAAGGCTGTGATGCACTTGTGCTTTCATTAAATCTGAAGCGTTTACTCTGAGAATGAGAGCTTGCTCTAGATACTCCGCCGATTTTTCATATTGCTTTAATTCTTTGAGCAAGTTACCCACATCGTTGTAAACCCCTGAAATATCATGCCCTTGTGGAAACACGTTTATTAGTGATAGGTAGGTGTCTAGTGCAGCTTGATAGTCACTGCGGAAATGATGATTGTTCGCGATGACTCGATAAGTCCCGAATTTTGGTAATACAGGGTCAGCGATGTCATGTAAATCTGACTGAAGGGCAGAGCAGTAATAGTTCGCTTGATGGTATTTAGCTTGCTCGTTAAGCGATCGGCATAGCTGGTACTCTAGTAAGGCTTTACCAGTTAAATCACTGCGAGATTGCATTTTCGCCAAAAGTGTTAGAAAGCCTTGTTGTGCTTGTTCATATTGGCCTTTGCCGTCTTTCCTCAGAGCAGAAATAAACGCTGTTTCTATCGCTTGGTAGTCATTGTCGTTTGAAGCGATTCCGTAGAACGGCTGATCTCGGTGGCTCATGTATTGATACAGAAGAGACGCAAGGTAAAGCTTATCTCCATAAACCGTTGAGCCGATGTAGCGTGTTTGCAGCATGTTTAATGCGCGCTCAGGAGAGTGGTTTAAAGTAGAGAGATAAAGCGCGTTCCAATCAGCATTTGGAGTAGAGCTTAGATTGGAGGTATAGACTGGTGAATTGTGGTCACGATCTGATGTTGATACTTGGCTATAAGAACAAAAGCTAATGAATAGTAGAAAGGTAACAAAAACGAAGTGATTCACAAGAGACGATCAATCAGATAAAGAACGATATTCTATTGTTAGTTTGATGTTGCTTCAAATTTTGAATGGTGCGACTACGTGGTTATGCGAGGTAGGTCTCTAATTTATTGATACTAATCAGAGGTATATCGGTCGCGCGAATCGTGCGACCGATATCGGAAATTAGATGTATAATTTCGCTAGGTCAGAAGGCTCAAGTTCTTTGCCTTCTAATGTTGCATTCCAGTTAGTACCAACAAGAACGCCGTCTTCAGCAAGAGTCAGTAACCAATCTTCTACAAAGATATCTAGTGGAATTTCTAATACTTCGAAGTCAGCCCACTCTTCAACGTTGTGAGTTTGAGCATCTTCTTTTGAAGACCAGAATGGCATCACTTCGCTGTTTTCGAATTCACTTGAGTCACATGCTAGCCAACCTTCTTCGTTGCGAAGGCCCCATACCAGTTTAGTTTCTTGTGTTTCAGAAACGAAAAGTTCTAGATTTGCTTGAGTATCAGCTGTTAGTTTGCTCATGGATTAATTCTCTATGTTGATAACGTGGCAAGATTAACATTATAGACGGCTTAGGTATATGCTATTCAAGGAATTATCACCATACCGAAACGTTAACTTAAGATAACGTTTCAGTATGGTAAAAGCTGGGTACGCCTACTTTTTAATTTTGGTGAAGATGTGCCATTCTTCTTTGATATTACCCTTAAATCCAACAACGGAAGCAACAACTTTTCGATGTAGTGCGTGATTGATTTGGGTGTCATCACTGCTGAATTCAGAATCACCATGACCTACGATGCTGACTCTAGATGGCTGAATACCGTTGCTAATTAGCGCTCGTCTTACATGTGATGCACGTTCTTTCGAAAGCTTTAGGTTATGTTCCGCGTTACCTACTTTGCTGGCATAACCTTGCAATTCAATGCTGGTACTTTCGTAGCGCTTTAAAAATGCCGCCATTTGGCGTATCTGCCCTAGAAAGACAGGGTTTATTTCCGTTGAATTATTAGCGAAGAGTATATGCAGCTCTTTCTTTTCCGATGACTCGAAATATGATCCACAACCGTCGTTATCGATCTCGGCACCAATTTGTGTATCGGGACATAAATCTCGCGCGTTTATTACACCGTCATTGTCATCATCTTGAAGATCGTAAATTTGAGTGACCGGCGGTAGAGCGCGATATTCGAATTCATCTTCGTTGTTTTCAGCTAAAGCATTGGCAGATACAACCATGAAGCAAAGCGATAATACTGTGTTGGTAAGCTTCATTAATATTCCACCTTTTCATTCCATTCTTCTGGGATCTCAACTCGTAAACCGATGAGTAGGTTACCAGTTGCGTTCATTACGCGATATTTTGCGTATTGCTCGTCATACTTAGCATCTAAATAGCCTTTACGAGCTTCGAATAATTCATTCTCAGTGTTAAGTAAGTCGAGAAGGGTACGTTTACCGATACGGTATTGTTTCTCATATGAGATTACCGTGTCTGATGCCGAGTCTACGTGGTCAGATAGGAACTCTTTTTGCTGAACCGTTAAATCAAGTGCGCTCCATGATAGACGTAGACTCTCTTCTACATTGCGGTAAGTACTTTCGCGAAGGTCCTTGGCTTTGTTGAGTTGGTAGGCTGCACTTTCTGTGCGGTCTTGATCCGAACCACCATTGTAAAGGTTGTATCTTAAACGAACCATGGCAGAAAACTCATCGCTGCTGCCTTCTGTACCACCGGCGTCATCACGCCAAGTTTGAGCGGCTTCAAAAGAAACAGTCGGGTAGTTGGTACTCTTAGATTGTTTGTATTGGAACTTCGCTGAGTCAACATCGGCTTGTGCAATCTTAATGACTGGATGCTGGTTAAACGCTTTTGCCAACGCACCATCAACGGTATAAGGAATTGCACCCGCATCTGCGCGAGGGAAAGTTAACCCTAAAGGAGATTGACCAACAAGTCTTTTAAACTGAGTATGCGTATCAAAAAGGTTGTTTTGAGCAGCAAGCAAATTCCCGTGCGCTTTCGCAATACGAGCTTCAACTTGTGACATATCTGCGGTTGAACCAATACCTGATTCCACGCGCTTACGAATATCGTTATATATCTCTTTGTGCGTCGCTAAGTTACTTTCTGAAAGAGAAAGCACTTCATAGGCTTTCACTGCATCAAGATAAACCTTTGTTACTTCTAAAGCGATGTCTTGCGCGTTAGATAGTAGTTGATAGCGCACGGACTCTGCATCAGCCGCAGTACGGTCAATATCATTGGATGTATTAGCGCCATCCCATATTAACTGGGTCAAGGTGATAGTTGCTTCTTTTCTAGTCAGATCGGTAGTGCCAGGGTTGGTTGCAAGATCTGTATGTTCATAACCAATCCCACCATCTAGGTCTATACTTGGTCGATAAGCACCACCAGAAGCGTCGTTAAGATAACGCTTACTGATATATTCGTTATAAGCACTTTTGATTTCAGGGTTGCTTTCCAACGTAGAAGCGACAGCTTGCTCTAAGGTTTGTGCTGTAGCTGGAAAGGTCAGTGCTATAGATAGCCCTATGGTCGTCGTTTGAATCCTGTTCAATTTGCATCTCTCCAAAATGAATCACACCTGAGTCTTAATTTTGCACGATAATATACAAAATTCAGATGAACCGCCAAAAAATTTACGATCGCTACAATTGGTGCTCGTAAATGGTTGTAAAGTTGTTAGCCGATCGCTGTGCGTATTGTGATGTTTTGATGCACTTTGAACCCTATTAATATGTCAATTATTTTTCGTTAGCACAATAACTTATGTAAAATTTGAGAGCGCTTTCGATATTGATGTATGTGACCGTTGTCATCATGGTGTATACGAACTTGTTAAAATATGCATTCATAACTATGAATTATATAGTGTTAGGTGTTATATTTTGTCTAATATTATAAATACAATGTCACTATTTTGACGTTTTGATTGAAAATGGGTTTTAGGGGTTTATATGGACATGACAGTATTGAATGTGAGCGGTGCACTGGCACTTGGTCAACGCATTGTTGTTTCGGTAGATGGTACAATTAAAGTCCTAGAAGACGGCCAGCCATTACAAGCAGGGGATGTCATTCTTGAATCCCAGAGCGAAAACTCTGAATCTCCAATTTCAGTCAAGCGTTTTTCGCCTGAAGATGGCGGTGAAGTTGAACTAGACCAAGACATTGCAAATATCTTTGCGGCTTTAGAAGAAGGTCAGGATCCGACGGAGCTAGGCGAAGAATTTGCAACGGCAGCTGGTGAAAGTGGTTCAAGCCTAGTAAGTAGCGGGACTATTGAGCGCGACGGTGAAGAAACCATTCCAGGTACTGAATTTGTAACGACGGGCTTTGAAGCGCTGGGAATGTCTCGTACTCAAAGCTTGAGTCTTCTTGATGCTTTCCGTTCGGTTGACCAACCGGATAGCCTAGGCACAGACAGCGAGACCATAGTTGACACAACAGCGCCAGATGCGCCAACACTGACACTTGATACGGACTCTGGCTCAGCGGCGGATGACTTCTTAACCAACGACGGCAGCTTCACAGTCGGCGGCACAGAAGAGGGTGCGACAGTCGAATACCTCGTTGACGGAAACTGGACGACAACCGCACCCGTACCAACGGAAGGTGACAACACGATCACAGTTCGTCAAACCGACGCAGCGGGTAATACATCAGGCAGCAGCGAGCTGACGTTCACTCTAGACACAACAGCGCCAGATGCGCCAACACTGACACTGGATACGGACTCTGGCTCAGCAGCGGATGACTTCTTAACCAACGACGGCAGCTTCACAGTCGATGGCACCGAAGATGGCGCGACAGTCGAATACCTTGTTGACGGAAACTGGACGACAACGGCTCCAGTACCAACGGAAGGTGACAACACGATCACCGTTCGTCAAACCGACGCAGCGGGTAATACCTCAGGCAGCTCAACGCTGACGTTCACTCTTGATACACAGGCAGAATCAGGAAATGTGATCGTAGATAGCATTACATCAGATGATGTTGTTACTGAGACTGAAAAAGAGCAAACAATTTTTGTTACAGGTACTGCTACCGGTGGAGACATACAACCTAACGACGTCGTAACTGCTGTCATCAATGGAGCGACATATACTAGTGTTGTAAAAGAGAATGGTATTTGGGAACTAAGTGTTAATGGTGAGGACCTAGCAGAAGACACCGAGTTCACTGTTTCTGTTAGTTCAACCGATAGCGCAGGAAACAGTGTTTCAAGCTCAGGAACTTCTACTCATATTTATGACTCGACTCCGGTTAATGTAAACATAGATATTGATCCGATTACTGAAGACTCAGTCATTAACGCAACTGAAGCTCAAGGGACGGTTACGATTACAGGTTCTATTACTGGTGAGGATTACGTTTCTGGAACAGTAACACTGAACATCAATGGCGTTGTGTATACAGGCCAAGTAATCGACGGGAAATATAGCATTGACGTCAATGGGTCTGACCTAAACTCTGATAGCGATAACATCGTCGATGCGAAGGTAGATGTAGTAAATGAAGCTGGAAATGTTGGCTCGGCTACTTCGACAGAGTTCTATCTAGTTGATTTAGCTGCTAGAGGAACGATCTTTATTGAATCCATCACTGACGACAATGTTATCAATCAAAGTGAAAGCGAAAGTACCGTTTCAGTTAAAGGTACTGTTGGAAGAGATGCGGATACTGGTGACCAGGTATCAGTCGTAGTAAATGGTGTGACTTATCTGACTGTTGTCCAAAGTGATAAAACATGGAGTGTAGATGTTCAGGGCAGTGATCTTGTAGCTGATAATTCAGTGACAGCTACTGTTACCGGACAAGATTGGGTTGGGAATGAGTTTAGTTCTAGCACCGACAAAACATACTCAATTGATATGGTTATACCGACAATCGACTTGACGACCGTAGGCGACGGCAACATCAGTGTTGACG